>CABYOG010000005.1 GCA_902520575.1 uncultured SAR116 cluster alpha proteobacterium | reverse complement strand
AAAAAAGTATTATCGCGGCAGAACCCCCAAAAACAATTTCCTGAGAAAATGGAATATTTGACACACCTATTCCAACAGAGAAAATCACAAACACAAGACTTCCCAAAAGTATTGACCAGTTTATTTCTGTATTATTTCTCTTATGGGTCATATTGGCTGGAACATCTTGCTCTTGCAGGGTGGCGGCTTTTTGTGTTCTGTATGAGAGAAATTTTGCAAGAAATACTCCCAAAACCGAAACTAATGGGATCACAAGAGCGTAAACATAAACATCCGCGTATAATGCAACACGTTGTTCCTCATTTAGTGTTTCTGTTCCACTGAAAATGACAACATTGATCAGTGCCACGAGCAAAGAGCCTGATATAATAGCAAAGCGACCAAGCGTTTGCATGGTCGTATGCATGGTTTTTATATCTTTTTCAGAGAATGCAGTCCCGTCAGTCTCATATTTTGGCACTGCTTCTACCGTCATGGCATCAGCGACCACGTCCTGAACTACAAAACCAATTGGGGCGAGAATAACGCTGACAACATACCAAGTTTCAACTGGCAATATCGTCGCCATGGTTTGTGTATGACCTATCAATCCATGCATAATTAGTAAACTTGTTGCAATTATTGAGGCACCAAAATAAACCATGTAATTCTTATGCTTCCATATAAGGTCAACTAAGTGCCCTAAAGGCATCTTCAAGGCCCATGGAAGCCCAGCCCAAAAGCCAAGTCCTGCAAGAAATGCTGCAGAAAGATTTAGATAATCTTTTATGAAGAATGTCCCTACAATTGCAGTTAAACCTGAAATGCCTGCTGCCAGATAAACAAGCAATGGAGGCAAATAGGATAACCTAAATTGCTTAGGCAAATCTAAAAAAGCTCCAATTATAAATCGAATCACGTTCATTAATTTTTCTTATCTCATTAAAGTTGCATAAATGATAACAATTTACCGCCTTAAATTAAAATGGCATAGGGTGTGATTTATGGACAACATCAATTTCTTTACATAACTCATCACTCAGCTTAAGCTCGGCCCCTGACAAAATGTGCTCGAGCTGATCTTGGGAAGTTGCGCCAAAAATGACAGAACCCATAAATGGCCTATTCATCGCCCAAGAGAGTGCCATGTGGATTGGATCCAGCCCATAACGACGCGCTAAATCAAAATAAGCATCAATTGCTGGCCAAACGCGTTCTGTTATCCTCCCCCCAAGCTCTGGTGAAGCTAGTTTACGTGAGGCTATAGGTGTTTTGGTTCCACCTTTATATTTTCCAGACAACAAACCGCCAGCCAGAGGAGAAAATGCAAGAAGATCAACTTGCTCATGGTGACATAGCTCTGCTAAATCTAAATCAAATAATCTACAAAGTAAGCTGTATTCATTTTGTATACATAAAACTCTTGGTTTATTGCCTTTTTTCGCAGATTGCAGCCAAGTATGAGTGCCCCATGCGCTTTCGTTTGACAGGCCAAAATAACGTATTTTTCCTTCACTTACCTGTTTATCTAATTCATCAAGGACATCTTCAACATGTGCAAAAAAAGCTTTGCTGTCTTGCATACTAGGATCATAGAACCAGTTTTTCCTAAACATGTAAGAGCCGCGATTGGGCCAATGTAACTGGTATATATCAATATAGTCTGTGTTAAGAGACCTTAGAGAGTTTTCAATTGCTAATCTTATTGTTTTTGCTGTTATAGGTGCTCCCTCTCGCACGAAACTGTGTCCCTCACCTGTTACTTTAGTAGCAATTACAAGTTCGCTGCGGCGACCTTTTATACCAGGCCACTCTCCTATTACACGTTCTGTATCACCAGATGTTTCAGCTCTCATCGGATTTGTAGGATACATCTCAGCTGTATCAATAAAATTGATACCACTGGCAAGTGCAGTGTCAATTTGACGCCATCCATCTTGTGGTGCTGTTTGCTCACCCCATGTCATAGAGCCAAGACATAACTTGCTGACTTCAAGGGATGACCAGCCTAACTTTTTCTTTTGAACCATAACTTCTACTCATCAACATTAAAAAAATTAAAAAGTTGAACCAATAAAATTCATTAATATTTCAATAATTTTCTATTTCACAGCGAACTTCGCCAAGCTCTCCAAAATCAGCAACTATTTTATCGCCCATTTCAAACGGGATGGGTTGGGTGGTAGTGCCAGTTGTAACAAAATCACCTTCTTTTATGATAAAGTTCCTTTTTGAAGCCTCATTAAGAAACCACAATAAAGCGTTAATCGGACTACCTAAAACGTTAGAGCCAACGCCCTCAAATTTAGATTTTGATTCTACCCATCCAACTACTCTATGTTCCGAGAGTTCAAAATGTCGCCAAATTTCAGGAGCTGCAGGTCCAAGCATAAATTCATGAGCACAGGCATTATCTGCAATTAAAGATAATTCACCGGCAGTTTCAAATTTTGTGAAGCGTGAATTTGGAAATTCCAAACCAAGCTTTAATTCTGATACGAGTCCCAACGCCTCTTTCTTCGTATAAGACCGATCTCTTGGTTCAACCCTCTGATTAAATACAAATACAAATTCAGGCTCAGCAACCATCATATTATTCGCTTTTGTTGGTATGAACTGATCCATACTTAGAGACATTCTAGACGTTATTCGACCAACAATTGGTCCGGAAACACCTATATGTTTTTGCCCTGCAATACTAGTGGCAGCGAGCTTCCAGCCAACTCGGGGATTAGTTGGTGTTTCGATATAAGCCTGCACTTCATATGCTTCTTTTAAAGTGGATGGAATTAATGTGTTAGGAAGCTGTATTATTGTGCTTCCCTCTCCTACACAATTCATTAGTAAATCAGCTGCTTTTTTATACTTATCCATAATTTCTCTCCAAGCGTTTCCCCAACCAAAAAGGATGAAAGCAGTATTTGACGCACATGCCAAAGTGTCTGTTTTTTTTTGTCTAATCCATGAGGTTTTGTAGTTGCTTTTTTTGTGGCATCCTCAGATAGGAGGCTTAAACCTCTTTGTACAAAATTAACTCAAAAACAACCAATAATTATAAATTAGGGGAATATTAATGGCAACAATTGGCTTTGTAGGTTTAGGCACTATGGGTTTATGCATGGCAAGAAACCTCATAAAAAATGGCCACCAAGTTATCGGTTTTGATTTCTCTGAAATGGCTATGAATTTACATACTAAGAATGGAGGTGAAGCAGCCAGCTCTGCAGCGGAGGTATCCAAAAATGCCAACTTTGCCATTACAATGCTTCCAAATGGTAAAGCAACAAAAGAAGCTGTTTTGGGAGCAGATGGCATAATAGAAAAATTGCCAAAAGATAGTTTGATTATTGATATGTCTACTATTCACCCATTAGAAACAGACCAGATAAGGAAAGATTTAGAGGAAAATGGTTTCTCTATGGTAGACGCCCCTGTTGGAAGAACGTCTGTTGAAGCAGAAAAAGGACAATCACTATTCATGGTTGGCGCTGAAAAACAAGATTTCAAAATTGCACAGCCTATTCTCGCTTGCATGGGTGATACTATAATTGATTGTGGAGGCCCTGGAACAGGCTCTCGAATGAAAATTGTGAATAATTTAATGACAACATCACTTAATGTACTCACAGCGCAAGTTCTTACCTTTTCAGATGCTACTGGGCTAGACCGAGATGTTGCCCTAAAAGTTATGGCAGGAACGGCAGCAGGAAGAGGTCATATGAGTACAACTTATCCCTCGAAAGTACTTAAAGGAGAATTAGACCCAGCCTTCATGATTGATCTTGCTAAGAAAGACTTAGACATCGCCATTGAATTTTCTAAGGTTCTTGGAGTTCCTATTTCTTTAGCTTTGCAAGCTGAAAAAATTTACACAGAAGCACAAGAAGATGGACGAGGCAATCAAGATTGGACTGCTATTTTTGACATGCTCCACAAAAAGCAATTTTTGAACTAAACTTACTCTTAATCAACAAAATGTTTTTTGTGTAAAATATTCAATAAAGCTAGAAATATTTTCAGCACATGCTCCTCCCAGCAAGGAAATATCTGTATATTATGCCATTATACCTATGCCAGTAAGCAGACATGCTATTACTGCAATTAAAGCAAACACTGGATTCCTAGATTTCCATAGAAAATAAGACGAAAAGAGCGTTGCAGGAATCACACTAGACACACCAATTGCAATGCCAACCATTGTAATGCTTTCACCATAAGACAGATTGTTTAAAAAAAAGAAAATATCTGGTGGTTTACCAACAACGCTATTTGCCCAGATATCTGTTTTTGATCTGCCGTCGATGACTGACTGCAAAAGATAAGGGGCAGGAAGGGGTGAATTTTTTTCCAAGAAACTTACAATTGTTCCCAACAATACAATTAGTGAAGAAATGATCGTTAACCAATAAATTGTCTGACCATAAATAACACCGGAGATAGGTATGAGTGATTTCTTATAAAGCCGCATAAATTTTATATTCAGAAAAAAGGAATGTTTATATTTGTTAATGCCTCAAAACCACGGACGATTAATTTAGCAGATGAACTCAATAAAATGACAATTAAAAGTAGACGAACCCAAGAAGCTCTCAGAGATGCTAGAAGACTAGCGCCAATGATCCCGCCGATAACCTGACCAAGCATCCACGGTGCAGCTATTATCCCGATTAATGCGCCAACATTAATATATGGCCAAATGGCCGCTGCATTTCCCAATGCAAGAAGCACTCCGCTTGTTCCTGTCGCTACCTTCAAAGGGATATTCATCACAAGATTTAGAACTGGAACAACAGCCCATCCACCACCTAAGCCGTAAAAGCCACCTGTAAAACCAATTAACAAGAAAAGAGAAATCGATAGTTTCGTGTTATTTGCTCGATACTTTACAAAACTAGAAATTGTCTCTTCCCAATAGGTTTTCCTGAGCTTTAACCGCTTTGATAATTTGTCAGACTTATTCAAGATTGGATAATCAGATGCCCCACTCTTGATTATAAATATAGATGCGATAAGCATAAGCATTAATCCAAGCGATAAACGAACGATCCCATCAGATTGTTCACCAAAGCTACTCGCAAGATATATTGCGGCCATTGAACCAGACATCCCACCAACAATAATTGGCAAAGCACCAAAAAGTACTAGCTTGATGTCTGCCAAACCTTTACGCATTAGCGGACCAGTAGAAATTAGACCACTAAACATAGCAACAATTAGCCCGGTCGAACGTATTAAAAGGGTATCAAAGGAAGTAAAAGCTAATAACAAAGGCGTAAAAATTACACCACCTCCAACACCAGCAATGACTGCCACAACAGCAATTAAGCTGCTTGCTAAGAATGAAATGACAATTATATCAATACCCGATAGAAGTCCTTGCTCACCAAAATCTGAGCCATCAAGCTGTATTTCCAGAAAAAAATAGCAGCATAATGTTGCTATCAGAAGTCCAAAAAGTTCTGGGTGGTTTTTAATGTAATTCAAACTTGGACGACTCCGAATGATGGTCAAACATATACTTTGAGGTTAGATAAATTCTTTAGCCGACGAATAAACCGCAAAAACAAATCTTCTTTCGGTGTATTTATGATGGAGAAAACTCATCAAAATCAATATCACCTTCCATCATACTTTTTATTGTGTGAAATGATAATTCAGGCAGGTCGGGTGGAACAGTTTCTACCCTTGGTAAACGCAGCCGCGATTTTGTTCCATCTACACCATCTCTCCGAACATAACGCATTTCATCACCCTGATAAGCGATATAATCCCAGGATGGCATTTCTCCAGGAACAGATTTTAAAAAAAGACGCCTTTGCTGACTTTCAATTACCTTCAACATCAATAGATCAGGATCATAGTCTTTCATTGCCTGTTTTTTCAGATCATCCATAGTTTTCTTATGGTTTTGGTCCTTAGCAAGATTGTTAAGTTCGTCAGGGTCAGAGACAAGATCAAACAAAAGGTCTGGATGCCCATGCGTATACATAAATTTATAATTTCCTTTACGAACCATCCTAGCGGGAACACATGGTCCGATTGATAAGTAATCAGCTATTGCGCAATCAGGCCAATCCTTTTCATTACCCTCTATAAGGGAGCCAAGATCATTACCTGCTAAATCTGAAATAATTTTTTCAGGTAGTTCATTTAAATTGCCCGCAATTCCAATTTGTGTTGGCAACAAATCGACCAGTGAGGTATTTGCTTCTACATTGGCGTTTTTTCGACCACCAGGCACCGAAATTATGAGGGGCACTCTAGCGGACCATTCCCAGAAACACTGTTTAAACCACATTCCGCGTTCACCAAGCATTTCCCCATGGTCAGAGGTAAAAATTACGACAGTATTTTCCCGGAGCCCTGTTTCTTCCAATTGATTTAAAATATTTCCAATTTTTTCGTCGATATATGAAATCATTGCAAAATAAGCATGGCGCGTTTTTTTAAGGTGTTCTTCTGTTACACTGTGACGATGTCGGCCATGCGTGAAGAATAACGCTTTTGAAAAATAATCCAGTTTTCTAAAAGGAACTGCCGGAACTTTTGGTAAACCAATATTATTATGTTCGTAGAGGTCCCAATAACGTTGAGAAACGTTAAAAGGTGTATGCGGACTTGTAAATGAGACCACACCAAAAAAAGGCTGGGGAGAATCTTGGCGTGCAATATCAAAAATTTTTCGGCGCGCTTGAAATTCTACATCATCATCGTAGTCTTCTTGCATGGTTCTGATACACGGCCCTGCTTCAACAACGCCATTTAGAGCAGTCCCCGAGGGAACAAATGCTGGGCCGGCAGACCAATCAGATATCCATTCAAAATTTGAAGGATAAACATCAGTAGTAAGACGCTCTTCAAAACCATGGAGTTGGTCAGGTCCAATAAAATGCATTTTTCCGGATAAGAATGTTTGGTATCCAAATGAGCGCATATAGTGAGCCATAGTTGGGACTGATGATGCAATCTCATTACCGTTATCGTAAACCTGAATTTCAGGGCTTAATTTGCCTGTAAGCATTGACGCTCTGCTTGGAACGCACAAAGGATTATTTGAGTAATTGTTATTGAAAGTTACACCTTGAGACGCAAGACATTCTATATTGGGTGTTTTGCATACAAGGTTTCCATAAATTGATAAAGCTTGTGCCGCTAATTGGTCTGCCATAATTAGTAAAATATTTGGCTTATCTCTCATTACAGAGTCTCCTTGGGCTTTTCAAAGCCAAATCTTTTATAGGCCTCAACGGGCGCATCTAGTCTCACCATATTTTCAATAATCTGCTGACAAAGAGACTCTTCAATATCTGAATTGATAATTGGTGCAACCTGTTTCGGATCAATATCATGATCATAGAGTGCTGATTGCCAATCCTCAAAATTCATGCCCTGTACCTCTACAGGTTCTCCTTCGTTATTCATCTTGGGTCTCAATTTTAGTAAAGGAGCACCTTTTGTGAACGAAAAAGAATCAACAAGAGTTGCTCCAATTAAATCATTTATTGAAAAACGTTCAGTCATCCGTGTGGGCATCAGAGTGTACTCGTTTAGAGCCTCAGTATTTTGAAGAGTTGGGTATCTGAAATAACTATAGCGTCCGTCACAAATATTTACGGCTGCACCAAAATATCCAAAAATTACGTTTTTTCGATTATTACCATGCCCTTCAATAACTGGTAGTAGAGACTTACCCGTAACATCTGCAGGAACGCTTATATTCGACATCTCCAAAAAAGTTGGCATTAGGTCAATATTTTGAGTTAGATTCTTTCTTCGAGTTCCACTTTCAGATTTAAAGTCTGGGTGATATATCATCAGGGGTATATGCGCGATTTCATCATAGACAGGCATTCGATTTTTTGCCCACCAATCATGTTCTCCAAGAAGAAAACCATGGTCTGTTGTAAGAATGAGTGCGGTGTCTGACCACATCTCTTTTTCATCAAAAATGTCCAACAACCTTCCAAAATATTCATCTGTCATTGTTACAAGAGCTGCATAATTAGCTCTTAATTCTGCTATTTCCTCTGGAGTTTCTTTTACTCGATCATAAATTGGCCAATCCAGTATTGGGCCTTTGTATGATGTTTGATATTTCTGACGAAAACGCTCTGGAGCATGGAATGGTTCATGAGGGTCAAAACATTCGAGTTGTAGAAGCCAATTGTCAGATTTATGGTTAGCTTGAAGAAATTCATCCGCTAAATTAAAAAGTTGAGGTGAACAATAGTCCTCTTCTTCCAACATAAACTCTCTGTTTATCATGTAATTTGTGCGATGATGTTGCATTTGATGAAACTTTGACTTGAGGCTCTCAGTGTCCGGGCTAACAACCGCTTTCCATCGATCAATCGCCTGACCTCTTACCAGTTCCCAAGAAGAGTAACGCTGATGATATGTCGCTCCCCCGTCAGCAAAATAGTGATGATGGTCAGTTACTAGATGGGTATAAATGCCCTGTTTTTTCATTAGCTCTGGAAAAGAATCGTCAAATGGCTCCAGTGGTCCCCAGCTTCTGTGCAGAAAATGGCATCGTCCAGTATGCATGTCCCTGCGAGCAGGCATGCATGGCAAGCTCCCAACATAATGATTATCAAAGGTAATTGCCTTTTTCTGAAATCTTGAAAAATTAGGTGTCTGAACAAACCCTGAGCCATAGGGCTCCATGGCGCTGCGGTTTAGAGAGTCCAGTATTACAAAAACAGTTTTCATAAATTTAGCTTTTAAAATGAAGATAAAACTCAATGCCACACGCCCAATTGGACGTGTGGCAAAGTTATTTTATTGTCCAACACTTTTGGCAAATGCCTCGATCTCTGGAACACCAGCTTCTCGATAATATCTCAAAGCACCCGGATGCAAAGGAATAGTAAATCCATTAATAATACCATCTTTGCTGACCTTTTTCCAAGCTGGATGTACCGTACCCATGAAGTCAAGATTTTCCATTACAGCTTTAGTAGCTTGGTAAACAATGTCTTCAGGAACACTAGATTTTATCAAAAGAACATTACCAAGCCTAAAGGACATAACTTCATTTGGCTGGTCTGCATAGGTGTTTGCTGGAAGGTCGCCTTCTGTATAGGCTGGTGACGCTTTTCGAATTTTAGCTGACAAATCACGAGGAATATCAAGTATTCTTACTTTATGTTGAGACTTGAGCTTGATTACAGGTGGCATCGGTGGTGAACCATTCCAAATCAGTGCGTCTAGTTGCCCATTTCCAAGCATATCTACCATGGCTGGTAGCTTTACCCGAAAATCCTTGAAGTCTTTTCCTGGCTCGAGCCCAGCTGTACGCATTAGAAAATCTGCATCAAGCATTGAAGTGCCGCCTGGCTGGCCCATACCAACACGTTTTCCCTTTAAATCAGTAACTGACTTAATATTTGAGTCAGCCATCACAATAACATGCATAATGATTGGTTTGATTGACATCCAGCCCACAATTTGACCTGATTTCTGTCCAGCATAATCACCATCTGCGTGGTGCGCTTCATAGGCAAGTTTAGTGTTTGAAAACCCAGCCTCTACCTTTCCATCAAGCATCAGTTGGACATTAGCAACGTAACCTTTGGTGCCTTCAGCAGCAGCATTTACACCTTTAACATTTTTGTTTACAACCTCAGAAATTCCCGCTGCCCACTGATAGGCGGTATTCCCAACTGGGTTAGACCCAATAGAAAGGTAAGTGTCAGCATGTAGTTGTCCTGACAAAAATAAGCCCCCAGCTACAGCTAAGGCCGTTAACTTTTTGTTTCTCATTACTTCCTCCTTGTTAATTCAGCGCCAACTATTATCACTATGAAGATACTAGGCACTGTCCTTTTTCAAAGTTTGGCCAATTTTCCAAGCTATCAATGTGGCCAGAATGATAGCTATTCCAATAATTTTAAGCGATATCTCGGGCATTAATAAGCAGAGGGATGCTACAGCCAGAACAGAGCGCGTTAGCCATGAAAGAGACCCCATTGCATATCCCTGGAGAACACAGGCCAATGTTACAATCCCAATCGCTGCCATTAAAAACACACCGATTGCCTCACCAAGCGTACCCATCAAAAGCAACCGAGGCTCAAGAACGAAAAAATAGGGAAGTAAGAAGGCTACAAAACCATACTTCACCGAAATCATTGCAACTCGCATTGGTGGTTCGCGACTAATTGCTGCAGCAGCAAAGGCTGCCAGTGCAACTGGCGGGGTTATTGAAGAAAGCATTGCAGAGTAGAAAACAAACATATGCGCAGCCATTAGATCGACTCCCATTGTGACGAGTGCAGGCGCTGTGAGTGTTGCAACAAGTATATATGCTGCTGCGGTGGGCAATCCCATTCCTAAGATCAGGGAAGAAGCCATTGTAAGAAACAACGCTATAATTAGATTATTCCCAGATATTGAAATTATGAATGAACTAAACTTCAGACCCATTCCTGTTAGCGTAACAACTCCAATTATAATTCCCGCAGTGGCAGTAGCCAAAGCTACTGGTATTATTGCTTCAGAAGCGGAAACTGCTGCTTCTACCAACTGTGTGGGGCTCATCCGGCTTGACTTTTTAAGTAAAGAGAGCCCTAGCACACACACAATACCAGCAAGTGATGAGTACATAACGGAGTAACCGGAAACTAGGGCGCCAACAAATATTGGTATTGCCAACAAAACATGACCATTTTTGCTTAGGGAGTCGATTACATCTGGAACCTCAAAATTGCCAAGAGGTCTCAGGCCAGCTTTCAGAGCTTCCAGATGCACTGCCCAGAATACAGCGATATAAAAAAGTATTGCCGGCAACAAAGCAGATTTAGTTATTTCTAGATAAGGCACTTCCATGATATCTGCCATCAGAAATGCAGCTGCACCCATTATCGGTGGCATAAGCTGGCCTCCGGTTGATGCTACAGCTTCAACGGCTCCTGCCACTGAAGGTTTATAGCCAGCACGTTTCATTAATGGGATACTAATTGTTCCAGTCGTAAGAACATTTGCCACAGCAGTTCCTGAAATCATGCCCATTAAGCTGCTTCCAACAACGGCAGCCTTTGCTGGACCACCGCGTGACTTTCGTGTCATTGAAACGGCCACATCCATTAAGACGCCACTAGCACCCGTTTTTTCCAATAACGCGCCCAAGACAACAATAATAATTACAAAAGTCGCGCTTACACCTAAGGGCATTCCATATATGCCATCAGCGCCAAGATACACCTGCTCAAGAATTCGCTCGAGGTCATAACCACGGTGTGCAAGTGCACCTGGAAATTCCCTACCAAAATAGGCATATATAAGGAAAAATATGGCAAGCCCTACCATTGACCAACCTATGGTTCTTCTCGTCGCATCAAGAAGTAGAATTATTGCTAAAATAGCAATAGGTATTTCATATCCAGTGATGGAACCATAACGTGAGGTCACATCATCATATAAAAAAAATTGATAGCCAGCGGTAGCTATGCCCAGAAATCCTAGTAGAGAAAACTTGAGGCGCCTCCAAGTAAAACCAAAAACTCCAACATGAGTGTCTTTCGAGGCAAAAAAACCAAGATAAACTAGTGCTATGACAGCTGAGAGGTGAGCTCCCCTTTGTATCATGTCTGGAAAAACTCCAAACATCGCAGTATACAATGCGAAACTTACCAGCACCATACTTACTGCCGCGAAAGCGATTTTTGGCAATCCATCAAGCTGAGAAGATGCCAACGCGGTCATTTAGATACCACCTTTTTTTGATTTGAGCTTAAAATTTGTTCAAAATTAAAACTAGGCGAATAGATTAGTTCAGAAAGGGCAAGGTATACTGATGCCATCGCTGGAGTTATAATATCCCGCTCACTTGCCAAAATAATTTTCTGATCAAACCCCATGCTTATTATTGTGTTTCGGAATGCTTCTGAGTATTTTTTGTGCCTGCCAAGTGGACCAGTTAAACAAACAACTTTTGGGTTTAGTATTTGCAGCGTTGTAAATAGATGCTTTGCAAGAGCTTCACCCGCTTCTGCAGCAGCCGCATTAACGTCAACCTTATCTGAACTTTCTGAATTTAAGAGATTTCTCAGTTGAATGTTCTGAGTAAGAAACTGATTTGCTGTTTCGTAAGATTTATCAGTGGTTCCAAGTTTGTTCATAATTGCCCAACCTGATGCAACTGTATTCAAACAGCCGCAGTTACCACATGAACAAATTTTACCCTCGGGAACAGCTAAAATATGACCAAGATCTCCTGCAAAATTTTGGTTGCCATTTAATAATTGCCCGCCGGTTATAATTGCACCTCCAAGACCAAGAGCAGAACGAATAAGAACCAGATCTTTTATCCCCTTTAAGGCTCCGAATTTACTTTCTGCCAATGCAATACAGCGTGTAACGTTTTCTACCGTTACAATTTTACCGAACATATTTTGAAGCTTGTTTTTGAGGTCAAAACTTGGCCAACCTATATATGGCGCACGTTCCAAAGTCTCTCTTTTTTTATCGAGATAGCCAGCAACAGAAAAACCTACTCCAAAGAGCCGGCTTAAAGGCACCCTGTGCTCTGTCAGTAAAATATCAACTGCAATTTTAATGTCAGAAAACGTATCTGCCGGGTCCTTAATTTTCTGGGGTTTGACTTCTTTTTCCTCAATGAGATTTCCGTTAATATCTGCTAATACGATGCTTACATAAGAAGCAAGCACATTAATACCGAGAACAAAACCACCTTTATTTTCAATCTGAAGGCCGACACGCCTCCTTCCTCTATGTTTCAAGTTCTGTTGAGAGTTTGTTTCTGATACTATTCCAGCAATTAGCAACTCATTAACGATATTAGTAATGGCTGCATTACTCACACCAACCGAGAGTGCAAGTTCAGTTCGATCAATACCGGGGTGTTCCTGAATAAGACCCATCACTCGGGACCTATTTCTTTTTCGGATACTATCGCTATTTACCGAATGGAAGTGCATTATTTTTACCGGTCGAAAAAACAATATGATGAATTAAAATTAATTATTTTACTTACTTAATTAATAAGTCAATATCATTTGAATAAACATTCAAGCAGGCAAGAGGAGCTTATCTTTGTCAAAACCGAATATCTTAATTGTTTAAGCAGACCAGTTAATAGCCTTGTGCTTAGACGCATACAACAAACCGTTTCCCAAAACCCCAGCTATAAATGAAATTGATGAAAAATGATGCTATTTTGCACGTTGATTAAATCGCCGCCCCACGAGCGCAGATGCAATATTGGTTTTCTGAACATCAATTGCACCGCCGGCAATCCCCCACCCCCATGCATCTCTCATCTTTTGCTCAATTGGATAGGCTTTTGAATAGCCATATCCACCCATCAGTTGCATCGCCTTTCCAGTCACATCCCTGGTGATCTCATTGGCAAAACATTTCGCTATTGAACTATCGGCAACAGACGGCATGCCTTTTTCTGCATTAACAACGGCACGATAAAGGAGTAGTCGGGCGGCATCCAGCTTCATTTTCATTTCCGCCAGACTAAGTTGGACGGCCTGAAACTCAACTAGTTCTTTTCCGAATTGCTGGCGTTCCTGAACATAAGCTAAAACATAATCAAAAGCAGATTGCGCACAGGCAAGACTCATGGTGGTATTACCACACCGCTCTAAATCAAATGCTTCCATCAGTTGTTTAAAACCGCCAGCAGGCACAATTATTTGATCAGCACTGACATTTACATCATCAAAATACATGTCAGCGCTCGGAATTCCCCTAAACCCCATATGTTCCTCTGGCGCCCCAAAGGTAAATCCCTCGACACCATCGTGGACCAGCACAGCCCCAATGCCCTTTGCGCCGGGCGCGTCAGACATTCGGCAGTAAACAACATAAGCATCTGCATGCCCCGCCCCTGAACACCATCGCTTTGTTCCCCTCAGAACAAAGCTTTTGCCATTCGGCACCAGCTCTGTTTTCAAGTCTGTTAGTGCCGTTCCAGCTTGAGGCTCGGACATGGATACAGCAACAATCATGTTACCTGAACAGACATTTGGCAGCACACTAGTGCGCATCTGTTCTGATCCGTAATGGGCAATGGCAAGTGCAGGCCCGAAACAGCTTTCAAAAACAGGAAAAGCTGCCGCTACAGATACTTTTGCCAACTCTTCTAGAACAAGGACGGCGTCCAGATGGCTCATACCGCCACCACCATAATGTGCAGGCAGGTTCACCCCCAGAAAACCCATTTCCGCAAAGCGTTGAAGCAGAATACGCGGTGCAGGCAACCCAGTTTTTTCAATTTTATCTGCGTAATCTGCCAGTTCCTTTTGCGCAAACTGACGCGTGACATTCACTAATGCCTGCTGTTCTTCTGAAAGGGTAAAATCCATATCTTCCTCACTTGGTAAACTATATTTTCAGAATAAGTCTATTTTGTTGTTTTTCCAAGCAACCACATTCTGCTAACAATTGAGAGACGCAGTGGAATCGTATTCATGCGCTTTGTTAGGGAGAAGTGCGGGCATGCAGGAAAACATAACAGGCCAAATGGCCCTCTCTGATATAAGAGTACTTGATTTAAGTCGTATTTTAGCAGGGCCGTCAGCAACCCAGATACTTGGCGATCTTGGTGCAGATGTTGTGAAAATTGAAAACCCAAAGGGTGGCGATGATACTCGTGGATGGGGGCCTCCCTTTATTGAAACGCCAGATGGGGAGCGAGCTGAAGCTGCATATTTTGCCTGCTGCAACCGAAACAAACGTTCAGTTACGCTTGACTTTAATCAGCCGGCAGATCTTGAAAAATTGAAAAAAATGGTATGCGCAGCAGATATCCTTGTTGAAAATTTTAAGGCAGGAAGTCTCCATAAGTTTGGGCTGGATTATGACAGTCTGAGCCACTTGAACCCACGGATTATTTATTGCTCCATCACTGGATTTGGTCATTCAGGCCCTTATGCCAACAGGCCAGGTTATGATTTTCTTATACAAGGAATGGGAGGGCTGATGAGCATTACTGGACAGGCAGATGGTACAGCTGGGGCAGAGCCAATGAAGGTTGGTGTTGCCATTTGTGATCTGTTTACTGGGCTAAATGCAGTCAGTGCAATATTGGCCGCTCTTCATTACAGGAACCGAACCGGCTCTGGACAGCATATTGACTGTGCTCTGCTAGATAGCCAAACCGCAATGCTAGCTAATCAGGCATCTAACTGGTTGAATTGCGGCTTCACCCCTGAACGCATGGGCAATGCCCATCCCAGTATTGTTCCCTATCGCGTTTTTGCCGTTAGCGATGGTCATGTCATTGTGAATTGCGGAAATGATGCGCAATTTGAAAGATTAACAGCGGCTCTGAATATTCCAGAAATGGCTAATGATGAAAAATTTCAGACAAATGAGGCGCGTTGTAAGAATAGAACTTTAACAGAACAGTTGCTCTCAGATGCATTAGCCAGCTGGAAAAAGGATGACATTATCAAAAAGCTTGAAGCTGTAAATGTGCCTTGTGGACCAATAAATGATATACCTTCCTTATTTTCAGACCCACAGTTGAAAGCACGCGAATTGGAAGTAACCCTAGACCGAAGTGATGGCGCTATCTTCAAAGGCGTTGCTTTTCCGCCGAAGTTTTCTGAGACCCCTGCCCGTTATCAAAAGCCACCGCCACAATTAGGTGCAGATAACCAGCAAATATTTGATGACTGGGATATCAAATAGCAGTGCGATATGCCAACTAGCCCGTAATCAGACCTTTTCTTTTTTCAGCACGGCCTTAGCAGCATCAAAATCAGCACGCTTTTGGGCAATTTCCGCAGCAGAGAGCTTTTCAATATTAGCATAATCATCTTTCCAGTTTTTAACTCCCGGCCATTTTAAGGGGTTGATTACAATAGTACGCGGCGCCACGGCTGTTGTCAGCATGTGAAGCGCATCATTCAGCATCTGCTCCTGAGATGGTCTGTCATCAGGGCGGCCACAGCTGTTACCTAACGGAAAATCAGAGAAGTAAAACCGCGGCACGCCAACATGCTCAACAATATCTTTTGCGCAGCCCATAATTACTGTCAGCAGACCTGCCCTTTCAGCAGCTCTGGCAGCAAGCGCAAGGGATTGATGGCAGACCGGACAATTGGGTACTAGAATGAGAGAATCCACCTCATCTGCAAGAAGTTGGCTAACCAATTCTGGGCAATCCTGTTCACGATTGGTACGCTGTGAGCGGTTCGTAGGAAAACCATATACAAATGGAGCCAGCGACCCAATTGCCTTTTTTTCTGCAGCTTGTTTCAGACAAGTCAGGGGCAAATAGGTGTTTTTATCTGCAGCATGTGTGTGTGCTCTATCTATTGCAATATGAGAGATACGCAGATCAGGTTCAGGCACCACAGGCAATCGGTATACCTCATGAAATTTTGCAGCCGCATTATAGACCGCCCCTGGCCCTTGATCACCCTTGTCTGGTTGGTAGGGGGCAGCTGTAGTGACAACCGCCACACTCATGTCTTTCAAGGGCTTGTTAGGATTTGTGAAAGGCACATCATCAAAACACGCCCATTGATAAGGGTTGTTATATCCAAGTCCTAAATAGTAATCCGTAGTGCGCTGAATGTAAGAAATCGGACCTTGTGACATAAACCTCAACTTTCTTTATTCCCAAACAGATGTGTTACCCCAACATGTGCAGCTAAAATTACGTGGGAGCCTGTGCAGGCATCTTCGCTAAAAGGCCTACCCATTCTTCAAGCTTGCTTGCCATACCTTTGCTTTTACCCGTAAATTTATCGACAATCTCAAATCCAGTTTGGCCTAATATCTCTTCTAGCTCATCATGATTAAAATATGTATAAAACCTGCCCAACTCATCGCGTTCTTGGCCTTTTCCAAGCTTTACAGAAACATAGAATACTCCAGATGGAACAAGAGCTGTAGCAGCTGCAGAGATATGAGAGAAAAAAGCGGCACGTTCAACATGAAGTAGGCTGAAATTAGCCCAGATACCATCATATATCTGGTTCTCATTAAGTTGAGAAAATTCGGCCTGCTTTGCATCCAGCTGATAATCATTCCTAGCAGCCTCAACCATTTTTCTTGATGCATCCACGCAGAGAGGCCGCAATCCTCGTGCACGCATTTCTGCTGCAAGATAACCTGGACCACTGCCCCAGTCCAAAACATATGCACCAGCTTGCAGAGCATCTATGAAAGCGTTAAGAGGCTTTATATCAGGAAGCTTATCCACCATCTTTTTATAGGTGGTTATATTTTGGTCATAGATAGTGACCGTCTGCTTGTCAGCCATTATACCCCCACTGGTGAAGTGATTTCTGTCTAAGAAAAAGTTAAATATATCATTATATAAGCTGAAATATCAGTCCCACTCCGGAGCAATCGGCATCCTATCTTTATCTACAATTCGCAGTCCCTTCTTCCCTAACCTGTCTATGGCGGCGCTATCTGGTGCTGACAAGTTAAAGTTTACAGCCTCAAGATTTGCACTTAGATTTTCAGGCTTTGTGGACATTGGATTTGCGGATACACCTTTCTGAACAATCCACCTTAAAATGATTTGTGCTTCACTGCGGTCATATTTTGCAGCCAGCGTCTTGATGACAGGATCACCAAAAATCAGACCTTTCGCTAAAGGACAATAAGCTGATAAAGCAATGCCTAGACGGGTGGCTGCGGCAAATAGTTTAGACTGGTCTAGATAGGGATGAAATTCAACCTGGTTGCAGACAGGCAAATCATCCAGTGTTGCGCATGCCTCTTCCAACATTTCGATCGTGTAGTTACTTACCCCTATCGATTTTGCATAGCCTTTATTGGCTGCCTGCTGCAACAATTCCAAGGCCTCACGGTTCTCTCCTGATGGTGTCGGCCAGTGAAGCAACAAAACATCAATATAATCTGTTTTTAAGGCCCTTAACGATTCTTCAACAGAAACCAGAAACTTGTCTTTACCTAAATGCGCAGGCAAGACCTTGGTTGTTAAAAAAAGACTCTCACGAGGACAGCCAATCTCAACAAGGGCAGAACCCAAAGTTGCCTCATTTTCATACATTTGAGCTGTATCAAAACCACGATAACCCGCTTCGAAAGCATGTTTAATGGCTGTCGCTAACTCATTTCCCTTTAACGGAAAAGTTCCCATGCAGATAGGTACTTGTTGAGAGAAATATTGGCTCATGGCAATCTACACTCTCATGTTTTTGTTTGCGGCAAATGGCGTTTGATAAAAACCTCATTGCCCTGTAACTGTTTCCATATGATTGGCAGCATCTCAGCGTAGGCTGAGAAAATAGATTTATTTGGGGGAGGCAGGTCATCTTTAATGACCTCATGTAATTGTGGTAAATTATAATAAGGGACCAAGGGAAACATGTGATGTTCAATGTGGTAATTCATATTCAAATAAATGAAACGACTAAATGGATTCATAAGTACCGTGCGGGTATTGAGCCTGTGGTCGGTTACATTATCCCTAAGACCGCCATGTTGCAGGAACCCTGTCATGTTGAAGTGCCAAGCGCCGTAAAAGCGGGGACCACCGATTAACAAAATAGGAATGATTGTTTGCAGGCTGACCGCTGCCAAACCAGTTATAATATAAATACAAAGCCAAATCCGCGCGACAAGAAAGGCCTGCTTCTGAGCATGGTCAGGCACATAGAGGGTTTCATCAGGTTGGAGGCGCCCCATTACATGTCCAGCCATGCGTCTCAGGCTGTCAATAGCATCAGGAATGCCAAAAAGATTTAGAAGAAGACGCACTGCTGCTGGGGGCACCATAAGTGCAATTTCTGCATCCCGTCCAACCAATAATGTATCTGTATGGTGGCGTGCATGAGACCATTTCCATGTTACAGGATTTCGGATGATCATGAAGCATGCCAAATGATAAACAATCCTGTTTAACCTAGCCGACTTGAAGGCCGTGCCGTGCCCGCATTCATGCCAACGCGCATCTGATCCTGACGTATATAAAACCCCATAAATAAACCAGAATGGGACACAAAACCAGGAGGGCGTTAGCAAAACTGCTGTACAAGCTGACGCGAGCATGATTACATAATAAATCAAAATATCGAATAGAGGACGCTTATTCTGACGCGCAAGAAGCTTCTTCATAACCTGCCGATCAACTGGAGTCTGATACCATTTTGGCGAGATCAGACCATGAATTGGCCCCCCTTGCTTCGCTGTTTTCACCAGATCATATTCACGCATGAAAGCTCTCTCATTATTGCAAAACCATATTAAAAACAGTGACTTTTTATATGTCAATCGTGGACAGTAATGTCTATCTCACAGTGAGATCCGCCTCTCTTCATTCACCTGAACAGCCGTTGGGTTAAGCATGATAAAGAAATTCGTTTAATATTTTGTTCATGACAACACCTCACAAATTGCATCTAGCCCGTCTGTCAAAGCAGCAGGCCCAGGTTGGAGGATTAAGGGAGATTTAATTTCGTAAATGTGCCCTGACTTAACAGCAGGTATATCCTCCCACCCATCACGCGCTGCAATTTTTTCGGGCCTGACTTTTTTACCACACCAGCTAGCAAGAATAATATCCGGCGCAGCGGCTATTACCTGTTCAGAATACACAAATCTATCTTTAGCAGCCTTTTGTTCAGATAGAAAAGGAAATATATCTTGTCCTCCAGCTATTTCAATAAGTTGGGATACCCATTTGATGCCAGATATCATTGGGGTATCCCATTCTTCGAAATAGACTTTTGGTTTTTGTTTGCCGACAGACGCGGAAATTTTTGCTAATCGTGCTTCATAATTTGATGCGAGCCGTTCTGCTTCTTCTGCTACCCCAACGACAGCACCCAAATGACGTATCATTGCCAGAATGCCGGAAATATCGCGCTGGTTATAGGTCATCGTAGTGACCCCATTTCGGATCAGTTCACCTACAATATCAGCTTGCAAATCAGAAAACGTCAAAACAAGATCGGGGTCAAGTTTTAGAATTTTAGGTATATCTGCTGATGTAAATGCAGAAACTCGCGGTTTTTGCGCACGTACTTCTGGAGGACGAACAGCATATCCGGAAACGCCAACAATCTTTTCTTGCTGACCGAGCAAATAAAGAGTTTCAACTGTTTCTTCTGTCAGACAGATAATTCGTCCCGGGGGAAAACGTGACATAGACATGTAAACCTCATTCTAGCAGTAGCCTAGCTTACCTCGCATCAGCCTGAGTAAGCCTATCAAGACAAATGCACCACACAACAATACCCGTCCAACATCCTGAAGATACCACTATAAGCTAATGTCAAATGCACTAGATTTGTTATAACCAAATAGGCTTAATATACCCCTTCTCAATCGGATTATCGTATGATTTTAAACTCAGTTTGCTGAAAATATATCTCATCAGGCAACAACATCGCAGATGGGAAATGAGGGTGATGCGGCGCGTCTGGCCAAAGCTGGGCTTCCAGCGCAAGACCTGAAAACGGTCTATACAAATGGCCGTTCAACCCCTTAACATCACATGATAGGTTTGCACCGTCATATATCTGCAATCCTGGCTCTGTTGTACTGAGCTCAAGAGTCAGACCTGCTTCTTCAGCTGACAACCACGCCACTTTGCGGATAGGCTGACGAGCGGCAGATAAACAAAAATTATAGTCCATAGCCTGATTGAATGGCAATGAGGTGGGCAGGCGGAAATCAAAGTCTGTTTCACTGACAGATAAAAGCTCACCTGTTGGAATTAAGTCTTTGTCAACAGGCAGATACTGGTTAGCGTTAACCTGTAATTTATGGCCATGCATATCTGACCTACCAGTCAGATTAAAATAGCTGTGCAGGGCAAGATTACAGACGGTTGGTGCGTCTGTTCGCGCACGTAGTTGTGCAGAAAGCGCATCATCAGACTTGAGCTGCCATTTAAGCTCTATTTGCAATCGTCCAGGAAAGCCCATATGACCATCAGGCAGAACTAGTGCAAAAATCACACTGTCAGTATGAAATTCAACAATGTCCCATATTTGTTTTCCAGTGCCCGCCTGCCCACCATGTAAGGTGTGGCGACCACGGAAATTGTGGTCCAACTGAAACTCTTTACCCTGGATGGATAGATGGCCGTTTGCAATCCGGTTGGCGAGGCGGCCAACTGTTGCCCCAATATACCCCCCTTCTGTTTCATAAGCAAAAATATTGTCAAAACCCAGAATAAGTGGAGGAGCATATCCAGCAAGGCGCAGATCCTGCAATATACCGCCATAATTCAAGACATGAGCTGTCAGATTACCGTTGGTCAGGATAACGCGCTGAACAGTTTCACCTGATTGTGTCCGACCAAAATTTTCAATCATCTTTTCGCATATGTTCTGATCTATCTGCAGCGGGCGAGTCTGACCACATACTGACTTTAATTCCGATAGGTAATAATCTCAGTTAAAATTTCAGTCAGGGTGCGGCTATCGCTGAAATCAGGTGCCTTGCCCTCCCGCACTGCCTTCACAAATGCCTCAACCATTAATTGATAATGGTCACATGGCTCAAAGGTGACCGTTTGTCCCGGTCCAAGCAAGCTGTCCTTTCCGGCGGAAACATGAGCCCATCTGGCAGTTGTCACTTCCGGCGGGTTAAAAGGTACATCTAGCTGAGCCCATCCATCTGTGCCAACAATTCTGACTAGCTGAGACAGGCTTGCGCCGCTAGAGACGCTGATACTTGCCGTCCTGCCATTTCCAAATTCAAGAAGTGCGGTTGCTGATTGTTCCACATCTAAATGCTGTTCAGCCCGAACAGTAGCTGAAAGCAGCTTCGGCGTTGTGCCAAATATACGTAAGCCAGCCAGTACGCAGTAACAGCCGATATCCCAGACAGGTCCACCGCCCCAGGCAGCGATATTGCGGATGTTACCTTCTGGTTGAGGTGGATATGAAAATTGTGAAGACAAATGATAATTTGCACCAATATCCAGCTCAATCAGCCAGTCCCATTGTGGATGATGCCGAACCATGAAAGCTTCATAAATATAACATCCGTTTTGCGCAGAGGCACGTTCAAGCTCACTAATTTCCTCACTGCTCAATGCCATCGGCTTTTCACATAAAACAGCTTTTCCTGCTTCCATTGCGCGCACAGACCAGGGCACATGCAAATGATTGGGCAGAGGTATATAAACAGCTTCCACCTTTGGGTCTGCAAGCACATCCTCATAACTTCCAGTTTTTACGCCTTGCCAGATATCATCACTTACTGATGCCAATTCATCACGTCTGCCCAAATGTACAATGTCGCAACCCGCCCTTCGCAGCGCTGGAACCAGTTTCTCACGGGCAATTTTTGCATCTCCCAAAATACCAAAGCGCAAATAGGATCTCCATTATAAGCCTGTTTCAAGGAAATTTAACGCTGCGCGTCATCTAAGAAAGCGTATGATGAATTTGCAGGTTGGTAAAGAGAATGTAGCTCTTTGCTTTAGCAGATAACGATATCCGCAGACATCTTGTCCCTGAGACAGCCTGTCATTCAGATCTGTTTTCTGCTGGCAGATATATTTTTTTCAAGAGCTTGTTTAAAGCGTGCCCGATCTGATGCTGAGTAGGCACGACCACCCCCCATTTTTGCCATATCTAGCGGTTGTGCTGCACGCAAATCAGCCATTAAATCACGGCTAGCAAGCTGATTACCAATATTCTGGGCGGACAATTCTGAACCATCAGGCCGCAGCACCAAAGCCCCTGACTTGATTACCTCTGCTGCAAGCAGTATGTCGTTTGTGATCACCAGATCACCAATATCAGCTGAATCTGCGATCCATTTATCAGCTTCATCAGGCCCTTGTGAAACGTATTTCATATCAATCAGGGCATGTGGATGGGGCCGCACACCCCCATTTGTGACCATGACCAACCTGACCTGATGGCGCAAAGCAATATCGATCGCTTCTTGACGAACTGGACAAGCATCAGCATCAATATAAATCAATTTTACCTCCTTTGCTGTTTATGGTGACACTGTATTGTTGATGATGGTCACATTATCACGCATAAAGATGTTATGTATGAACTTGATCATAGACTTGATAACGATAGCGAATTCATCGCCGACTGGGGAGACTTTTCCATTCGCCTCATCAAAGATGAACGATTTTTCTGGCTGTTGATTATACCCCGCCTGACTGGTGTTACAGAATGGCATGAACTGCCAGACAAACACGCGACAACACTTACAAAATTAATTTCATATCTCAGCAAACAAATAAAACTTATTGATAAAGCTGATAAAATTAATGTCGCTGCATTGGGAAATATAGTCAGCCAATTCCACCTTCATCTTATCGCGCGTCATTCTGGGGATGCGGCTTGGCCTGGTCCTGTCTGGGGAACTGGACAGGCTGTACCTTTATTGGCTGATACTCGAGATTTCCGCACCCAAGCCGTCCACAAGCTATTGGCGGATTTCTCCTCTTAGCCCTAATCCGCAGCTTCTCCGTGCGCGAATAAATAGAGAAACTTTCTGGCCTCGGTTGGCCTTCCCATTGGAGTATTTTATGTCTGTCACCATCCATTGGTTTCGTTTTGATCTGCGTTTGTCTGATAACCCTGCACTGACTGCAGCTGCGCGTTCTGGCCAGGTTGTTCCTGTTTACATTTTGGAAGACCAAATTGGGGAAGCCAAAGGTCAGACACCTTCCGGGTTGCAACAAACCTACGCGATGGGCGGGGCAAGCAAACTATGGCTGCATTATGCCCTCAGCTCACTTCAATCTGACTTGCAGGACAGGCTTATCCTCAGACGTGGAAGCGCAGAGCAGATATTAGGTGAACTTATCGATGAAACAGGTGCACAACAAGTAACAATGACACGCTGCTATGCGCAGCATCAGTTAAAGACAGACAGGAATATTCAACAAAAATTGAAGGAAAAAGGGGTCAAGGTAACCGTTGAAACTGGCAATCTTCTCTGGGAACCTGAGCAGATCACAAAGCAGGATGGCACACCTTATAAAGTGTTCACACCTTTTTACCGTCGCGGCTGCCTGGCTGCGGATCCGCCACGCCAACCACTACCCCATGCGAATATTGAATTCTTCACTGAAAAAGACATCCGCAGTCTGAGAATTGAGGCATTAGACCTGAAGCCTTCCCTGAACTGGACAGATGAGGTGGCTTCAAAGTGGGATATTTCAGAAACTGGCGCGAAGACGGCACTTCAACGATTTATTATGTCGGATCATTCTGACGGATTAAGTGATTATGCAGAAGGCCGAAATTTTCCGTCCAAGACGGCAACATCTAGGTTGTCTCCTTATTTTAAATTTGGCCAAATTTCTCCGCATCAAGCTTGGTATGCAGCTGATGGCCATTTCAATTCAGCAGACAAAAATCTGGACACATTCCGCTCGGAACTAGGTTGGCGAGAATTCTCTTATCATCTGCTGCACGCACACCCGCACTTAAAAACAAAGCCTCTACAGACAAAATTTGCACAATTTCAGTGGTTAAATGAGCCTGAACATCTTCGGGCCTGGCAGACAGGACAAACAGGTTATCCGATTGTTGATGCCGGCATGCGAGAGCTTTATCAAACGGGCTATATGCATAACCGCGTTCGGATGATCGTGGGTTCATTTCTGGTGAAAAATCTGCTTCTTGACTGGCGACATGGTGAAGCCTGGTTTTGGGATTGCTTGTTTGATGCAGATGCTGCCTCGAATACAGCTAGCTGGCAATGGATTGCGGGATGCGGGGCCGACGCTGCTCCTTACTTTCGTGTTTTTAATCCAGTAACGCAAGGGCAGAAATTTGATACGGATGGTAAATATACCCGTCATTATGTTCCTGAATTGGCAGATATGCCGTCTAAATATCTTTTCAATCCATTTGATGCGCCAGCAGATGTTTTGCAACGTGCGGGGGTGTCCCTGGGCAAATCGTATCCGCATCCGCTCGTCGATGTGAAAGCATCGCGACTGCGGGCCCTTGATCATTTTGCAGCTCTTCAAAAGACTGCATCATGAAGAACCTCGTTCTCATTCTAGGCGATCAACTCAGTCATGATTTAAGTAGCCTAAAGGCAGCCGACAAGACTGTTGATACTGTGCTGATGGCTGAGCTGCGTTCTGAGACTGGCTATGTAAAACATCACAAGAAAAAAATTGCGTTACTTTTTTCTGCAATGCGTCATTTTGCTGAAGAACTGCGTGCTGATGGCTGGCAAGTTGATTACCAGCAATTATCCGAGCCTGATACGCAGTATGATTTTACAGCCACAATTCAACAAGCGATTCTGTCTCATCAACCTGACAAGTTGATTGTTACAAAGCCCGGTGAACACAGAGTATTGCAGGAAATGATGAATTGGGAAAAAATACTCTCTTGTGCTGTCCATTTTCTTGAAGATGACCGTTTTTTTGCATCAACAGACGAATTTGAAAGCTGGGCAGAGGGGCGAAAACAATTACGCATGGAATATTTCTACCGTGAAATGCGGCGAAAAACAGGTTTGCTTATGGAGGGCGAACAACCAATTGGCGGGCAATGGAATTACGATACTGATAACCGCAAACCGCCAAAACAAGGCTTGAAAATTCCTCCGCCAACGAGATTTATACCTGATCAGATAACCCGTGATGTGCTGACATTAGTTGAAGGTGAATTCGCAGATCATTTCGGCGACTTATATCCTTTTGACTTTGCCGTAACAGCCGCGCAGGCCCGCCAGGTTCTTGATGAATTTATTGCACAGCGCTTGCAGCAATTTGGGAGCTATCAGGATGCTATGCTGGCTGATGAGCCTTTTATGTTTCATGCACATATTGGCTTTTATCTGAACTGTGGTTTATTATCGGCAAAAGAGTCTGTTAATGCGGCTGAACAAGCCTATCACAACGGTCAAGCCCCGCTCAATGCTGTTGAAGGATTTATCCGGCAAATTATAGGCTGGCGGGAATATGTGCGCGGCCTGTATTGGCTGAAAATGCCCGACTATAAACAGCTGAATTATTTTCAAGCGACACGCTCCCTGCCCGCTTTCTTCTGGACAGCAGAAACCGATATGCGCTGCCTGAATATCTGTGTCAGCGATACAAAGAAATATGCCTATGCACACCATATTCAAAGGCTCATGGTTTTGGGCAATTTTGCCCTGTTAGCCGGCCTTCACCCTGATGAAGTGAATGAATGGTATTTAATCGTCTTTGCAGATGCCTACGAATGGGTTGAACTGCCAAATGTGTCAGGTATGGTTCTATTTGCAGATGGCGGCCTGTTTGCTAGCAAGCCTTATGCTGCTGGCGGTGCATATATTGACAGAATGTCTGATTATTGCTCATCCTGCCGCTATAAGGTGAAATTGAAAAATGGTCCCGATGCATGTCCATTTAATTATCTGTATTGGGATTTTTTGTTACGCAATCGCGAAAAGCTGAACCGTAACCCTCGGCTCGGCATGATTTATCGCACTCTTGATAAAATGAACGAAGAAAAGTTGGAGCTGATTAAAAGTGACGCAGCGGTTTTTTTAGGTAATCTTTCCTAGGAACATTTATTCGGCATTGCAAAGCATGATTACGAAAACAATTTCATTATCATCTATGATGAAAAATGTTTATCAGATATCCAATTAACAAGGTCTAGTTCGCGCTTTTCGTGTAATGACACAAAAGTGAAAATCATGTTCGTTATATTCGTTACTAGTTCCTTCGGATAAGGAAGATAAGTTAGCTCTGCACTACCAAACGATGGACTTGCAGTTCCAAGTTGCCAGTTTGTCTCAACTCTAGCATTAATGAGTTTTAGAGATGGCCCACCTGATGTTGATTCAATTTCGTGAGGAAAGCCAGATATTTTCAGATAAGCCAATTTGTCATTTGATTGAGTGAATCCCTCAATGAATTCCGATGTTAGTATGAGAATATCTTGCTTGGCATCATTCTCCGAAATATGAGAATGTAAAATACCGTCGTGCTCATGTATATTTGAAATCATGTCTTTTCATCTAGTTAGTTGAGTTTTTATTCGACCACCGATGTCCATCAAAATCACCAGATGGAATTCTTATTGGTTTGTCTATGTGTTTTGCATGTTTGCCCAAACTTCCTGCCATAGTCATTGAGCCGAGTGCTTCTACAATAACGCGGGTCGCCATGAGTGCGGTAATTTCTGATTGGTCATACGGTGGTGAAACTTCGACTAATTCCATACCACAGATCCCCTCCGCAGCTACACCAGCGACCAACTGCAAAGCTTCCCTTGGCAAAAATCCGCCAGGCTCTGGCCATCCTGTACCTGGAACGAAACCACAATCGATACTATCAATGTCAAAAGACATATAAACCATATCTGTATCTTTCCAAGCAAGCTCGAGAGCCATCTCAATCGTTTTACTTATTCCTAGTTTTTCCACGTCGCTGAGAGTGAGTATATTAGTTTTACGCTCCCTAGCAATTTCCACTGCTTCTCTTGGAACTTGCCATCCCCCAATGCCAACCTGCACTAAATTTTCAGGTCTCACATTTTCGAGGTTCGTCGCGTGAAACCATGGTGTTGTATGCATTCTCTCATCTAGATCTTTTTCCTGAATATCTGCATGACGATCAAAATGAATTATTCCTATTTTTTTGGATGTGCATTCTGCAATTCCCCTTACTGTAGGAAAACCAATAGAATGGTCCCCACCAAGAATTATTGGTAATGAGCCGCTAGAAAAAACATGGGAGCATGCGCGCGATATCTGGTCGAATGTCTTTTCGATGTTAGACGGAATAGTGAATATGTCTCCGGCATCACAGAGTGTCATTTGCTCGCGCAGATCAACAGCCATTTCGTAATTGTAAGGTGTATACAACGCTGAGATTTTTCTTATACCCTGTGGTCCAAATCTTGTCCCAGGTCGATAAGTTGTTCCACCATCAAATGGAGCTCCCAAGATAGTTGCGTCATAATGTTTTACATCTTCCACATTTTCCGCATAGGGAGCTTTGAGAAAGGTATTAATACCAGCAAAATGTGGTAATTCTCCACGTGAAAATGTTGGTATTGAGCGATCTTCAAGGCTATCAGCGCCAGTGAGTCCCATCTTGAGGGCCCAGGATTTTTCCTCATTCAACCTTTCTTTTGGTATGTTTTCTTCATCTTTTAGAGATTTCCAACCTTGTAATTCATCAAGATTAGGATGATGAAATCTCTTTTCCCTTTTTGTTTTAAAATCAATCGCTCTTTTTAATATTCCCACTGGCATTTTTTTATCCTTCGAAGATAAGAAGATGTTGAAAGGTTATAATATTTGTCTAGCACATACGATGTTTTTTTTGCATCACAGCGAAACAAATTTAGCACGTGACTGAATTAGAAAAAAAATCTAACGTAAATTTGTTAACAATAGACATTTAAGCGCGTTAGGTTGCGATCATCGCAAATGTTAGACTCATTAATTGACTATACTGCAACAGATTTGTTGGCCCTTTTGAAGAAGCGGGAAATAAGTGGTGTCGAGCTTATAGACCGCTGCATTAAACAATATTATGATGTTAATCCTTGTTTAAACGCCGTTGTCGAGACTAATTTTGAAGAAGCCAGAAAATTATTTAAAAAGTTTGATGACGAATTTAGTACAGATGATCATCCAGAACCATTTTTACCTCTTCCAGTTGGCGTAAAGGATTTAAATGATGTGAAGGGCCTAAAGACAACCTTTGGCTCGCCTCTTTTCAAAAATAATGTAGCAAAAAGCGATGACGATGTCGTTGCTCAAATAAAAAAAGCTTCAGCTGTAATTTTTGGAAAGACAAATGTTCCCGAACACGGATTTGGGGCAACTACAACAAATCCTCTTCAGGGCAGCACGGGAAATCCTTTCGATAAATCCCTTAGTGCAGGCGCATCAACCGGTGGCGGAGCAGCTGCGGTGGCGTCTGGTATGGTACCATTAGCGACAGGCTCTGATTTTGCAGGTTCCCTTAGAACACCTGCATCATTTTGTGGCATAGCCGGCATGAGGCCTTCAAATGGAGTTGTTGGAACAAATAGGCGCAGCAATATTTGGTCACCATTCGATGTAGAGGGGCCTATGGCGAAAACAGCAGCAGATTGCAAATTACTTTTAGGAGCGATGGCGAAAACATGCAGCGTCGACCCTTTTTCTAAAAATATGAGTAAAGAACTGCAGTCGCCAGTGAAGGAGTTAGACCTAAAAAAAATCAATGTGGCATTTTCATATGACCTTGGTTTTTGTGTGATGTCTGATACTTATAAAAAGATCTTCAAAAACAAACTTAATAAATTTGATGACTTTTTTGCATCATGTAGGGCCGATTGTATGGATTTGTCTGGTGCTTATGAAAGTTTTATGACTTTACGTAGTATTGGTTTTTTAGGTGATTTTGGGCCAATGCATCAAGAATTTGGGGACGAATTGGGTGAAGTCATTATCAAAGAACTAGAATTAGCAAGAAAACTCTCATGTGGAGAGATTGCTAAAGCATTTCTAAACCATAGTCAGATAGTAAGGCACAGTGATGAATTTTTTGATTCATATGATTTGCTCATCACCCCAGCCGCGGCGGTGCCGCCATTCAAACATGAGCTCAAGTACCCATCCGAAATTGATGGGGAATTTTATGAAGGTTATTTAGATTGGGAGGCGATTAGTTGGGGAATAACTCTAACGCAATGTCCCTCTGTTGTAATCAATTGTGGAACAGATGAAAACAAAATGCCTTTTGGTATCCAACTCATAGCCAAGCAGCACAATGATGTGTTTTTGCTAGATGTCGCTCATTCTATCGAAACAGCATTTTTGGGCATAGAGGATTTAAAGAGGCCTCGCCCAATTTTAGAGGAGTTAGCTGCAATTGACGCAGCAACTTGAATTATAAAACTGAGGAGAAAATAGATGTTTAAGTTATTCATGACTGCACTAGTTGCTTTACTTTTGCCATTGAATTTTGCGAAAGCGGACGCACTGAGCAATGTGAAATCAAGTGGCAAATTGATATTCGGGCTTGAAGCTGGTTATAAGCCTTTTGAATTTTTGGACGAAAATAACAAACTTGTAGGATATGATATTGACGTTGGAAGTGAGATAGGAAAAAGGCTTGGTGGGGTAACGCCAACTCCAAAAGATACAAATTGGTCAACAGTAATACAGTCTCTTTATAATGGAGATTTCAATTTGATTTTAGGAGGTATGACTGCAACAGAGGAACGCTATAAAAGGGTAAATTTTTCATATCCCTATATGGACGCGAGTTCTGGCTTATTGGTGATGAAGAATTCGGGAATAAAATCTCCATCAATGCTTGGAGGAAAGGTAGTTTCCGCTGGAGCCGGCACACCACAAATCAATCAACTTAAACTTGCTGCAAAAGAGCACAGCATTTCTTACAAAGGTGACATCAAAACGTTTGATAAAGATGAGGTAGCGTATGCAGCGATGCGTTCTGGTCGGTTGGATGCCTATGCATCAACACTTGTAAGCCTGTTGGCCTTCGCTCAAACAAGCGATGATGTGACAGTAATTCCTTTCACTTCAAAAATGTGGAAAGCTGAATACACTGCCATGGCGTTCAAAAAAGAAGATGAATCCTTGAGGTCCGCTATTAATCAAATTATTGTCGAGATGAAGAACGATGGAACATTGGCTTCGTTGCAGAAAAAATGGTTTGGACAATCTTTTGTGGATCTTTTGCCAAACGAGGCCCCTACGTGGTAGTTGAAAGACCAAAGTGAATTTAAAATGGATTTCATTTTTATAATGGAACAAATGCCCCGGCTTTTGCCGGGGCTAATCATTACTATCGAATTAAGCCTCATTGGATTTCTAATTGCTACAATTCTTGGGGTGCCTTTGGGGGTTTTCAGAGCATATAACCCGCCGATAATTTTCACTTTTATGATTGATCTTTACGTTTTTGTTGTTCGTGGGACACCAATATTGGTTCAAATCTACGCTGCCTACTTTTTACTTCCTCTAATGGGAATAAAATTATCCCCATTTTGGATCGGAATTGTTGCATTAACATTTAATAGCGCAGGATACCAAATTGAAATTGCAAGAGCAGCAATATTGTCTATAGATAACGGTCAATACGAGGGTGCTTTTTCACTTGGATTGGGGAAAATGCGCACTCTTCTTTCGATAATCCTACCTCAAGCTTTTCTGAGAATGTTGCCACCAATGGCGAACGAAATGTCAAACCTAATAAAAGCGTCTTCAGTTTTATCGGTAATAACAGTGTTTGAACTGCATAAAGCGGCAAATGCAATCATCTCGGACACCTTTAAGTTCCTTGAGATGCTTTTTGCCCAAGCTGTCCTTTATGTTGCATTTGTGGTGCTTATGACACAATTGTCTATTTACTTGGAGAAAAGAATTGGAACAAGGCTTCAAATAAAAAACTTTTCACAGCGCTGACTATTCACTGATCCGGATTATCCATGTCACTTGATCTCGCATTCATGCAACAAATTTTTCCTGATATGCTCAGAGCTTTTTGGTTATCTGTGCAAATAAGTTTAATCACGGTAGTTCTGTCTGTTATTCTAGGTATTTTGCTTACAGCGGCTAGAATGCTGGGAGGCACTCTTACGAAGTATGTAATTATTAGTTTCGTGGAATTCACAAGAGGTGCACCTCCTCTCGTACATATATCAATAATTTATTTTTTACTTCCTGAATTTGGTATAGTTTTTAACGAATTCTGGACTGGTGTTATAGCCCTGTCACTAATTGGTGCAGGTTATTCCGTTGAGATATTCAGAGGAGCAATAGATGCTATTAGCTCCTCGCAATTAGATGCCTCAAAGGCGTTAGGTTTTACACAAATTCAAAGTTTTCGATTAGTTCTGTTGCCTCAAGCTTACAGATTAAGCTTGCCTCCATTAACCAATGAATTAGCCAATGTTATTAAAGCAACCTCTCTGTTATCTGTGATTTCAGTTAATGAGTTAACTAAAGTAGCCAATGATCTGATTTTTGTACATTTTGTAGTTATAGAAGTTATCATACAATTAACCGCACTATATCTTATCATAGTTGGATGCTTAATGTTTTTATCAAAATATTTGGAAGCCAGGCTGAAGTTTTAAATTGACAGCAATATCATCCCCTAAAACAGAAATTTCCGAACTTTCAAACTCGTTTAAAATCATAAGTCATAACGATGTGAGGAAGAAACATACATCTCTTTGTTTATGGATTAAAACTGGTAGCGTTCGTGAACAAGCAACAAATAACGGTATAGCGCACTTACTCGAGCATTCGCTTTTTGGACAATATTCAAAAAATCAAAGATCCCGCGTTTATGAAGAAATTAAAAACAATGACCTTAAAATTAGAGCCTTTACTACTGTTGAAAATACCGCTTTCTTTATAGAGCACATAAAAACTACAGATATTCAAAACTGCGTTGAATTACTCTGGAGGATTTTTTCAGCTGAGTATCTAACTTCACAGAGTGTTAAAGATGCAAAATCTGATATTCAGAAAGAGTTAATTTCATTATCCAAGGATACAGATAACAAACTATTTCAAGCCCTGAATTCTGCGTCTTTTCCAAATCAAACTCTTGCCATGCCTATAGCTGGCTCATGGGAGACAGTCTCAAAAATTCACTTGGAAGATTTATTGAAATTTCAAGAAAAAGAATATTTGGCTTCAAACAGTTTTTTATGTGCAAGTGGCAATATTCATCATCAAAATTTAGAAGAATACGCAGAAAAATGGTTTTCCAGCCTGACGTCAAAAAGTTATTCTCAGAGCGCACTCCCCAATTGGAACGGAGGCCTCAAAAGCGTAAGTATTGATGAAGAGAATTCAAAACTTGCATTCAGCCTACCCTTTGAAATAAAGAAACCATGCGATTTTTATTATTTTTGGCTCGTCGCACTTTCTTTAAGTTTTGATCACAGGTTTGCGTTTTCTTCAGCACTAAAAAACAGGCTCAGGGACATAATTGATTTACTTATTTATCCAGAGTTTTTTAATAAAATTGGGAGGATGCACATCTATATCAAAACCGCAAACCCGATAACTTTGGATACTATCGAAATAATAAAACAAGAGTTAAATTTATTCACACAAGATAAAATAGAGGATCTGTTTGCGGAATTAAATAAGATTGAAATAAATAAAGCCATTGATGCGGTTAAATTAAAAGACTCTAGAGTAGAACAGTTAGCAATGAGCGTGAGTGCTTATGGAATTATTCCTTCTAATATTTTAATTCCGCAATGGACGCAGAATGTCCAAAGTAAACTTAAAGATTTAATGTCTGAACTCAACAACCATCACTCACCAGCAGTCGCGTATACAAAAACTTCAAAAAAGTTCAGGAATAAACAGTAATGACTAACTTTAAAAAAAATATTGGTTTTTTGTGGCCTTGTGACGGGTTAAACGAACAAGAATATTGGGAATTTTTGCCAAAAGATGTGAGATGGTTAACCGCTAGATATGGAGCAGAAACTGAAACAGAAGAGCTAACAGAAAGAAATCTAGAACAGTATGCTAGTCTCAAAATATTAAAAAAAGCAGCAAGTTTATTTCGCACTATACCGTTACATGGTATGGCTTGCGGAGACCACGCCGCTAGTTTTATTTTTGGGAAAAAACATGAAGAGAAACTCATAAAGAGCTTACAGGAGACGCTGAATTGTCCCGTTTCATTTCCTAGCAAATCAATAGTGAATATCGTTAAAAATAATGAATTCAATAAAGTGGCTTTAATTTCTCCCTACACAGAAAATATAACATTAAAATTTCAGAATTATCTGTCAGAACACGACATAAGCACCATTTCTGCCCTATCGCTAAACTTTGAGGAAGAACGCCTAGTTGACGAATTATCTATCACCAATCTATCCGATAAAATTTTTGCTTTTATCCAAAATTGCGCTGCAAAACCTGAAATACTGATTATAGCTGGCGGCGGTGTGACTTTTTCTTCTGAAATTGCAAAACTTGAGTCATTGCTTGAGATTCCAGTGATTACAGCGGTTGGAGCACTTGTTAAAAACACTATAGAAACAACTGGTAAAATTTATTCTAGAAATGGTCTTGGAATTTTACTTCAACAACAAAAAAGCAAAACAGCAGAGAATGTCATTAAAGAAAAACTTTCAACAGGAACCAAAAATTTTTCATTAACAGACGCTCCTCCTATATTCAAAACAGGCATTGGACCTGTTTTGTATGATGAGGACAATAAATCATTTCTGGATTTTGCATGCGGCTCAGGGACAACATCACTTGGTCATGGTAATGAAGATATAATTAAAGCAGTCAAAGAGCAGTTAGACTCTGGTATATTTCACATAGGTCCACATTTTCAGACCGACTCACAGGCAGAGTTTTATTCGGCTTTGAGTGATTTGCTTCCGCCTACGCTTTCACGTTTTCATCCCTCTATTAGTGGCTCCGAGGCAACGGAAGTTGCTATTAAAAGTTGTATGCATAGAACTGGAGCAAAAAAGTTCATTGGCTTCACTGGAGGTTATCATGGACGCACATTTGGAGCTCTTTCTGTATCAGGCGAAAAAGGGAAAAATGCTAAGCTTGGACCATTTTATCCTAAATCTGAAATAATACCCTTCCCTCAAAGTAAAGATTGCATAAAAGATAGCATTTCATCTTTGGATAAAGAGCCTTTGGCTGGTGTGATCATTGAACCCATCCAGGCAACCGCTGGGCTTCGATTTGCAGACAAAGATGCCTTAGGAGAATTACGAGCTTATACCAAGTCCAACAACATTCCATTGATTTTTGATGAGACATTCACTGGATTTTTTCGAACTGGTAAGATGTTCAGTTTTGAGCACTATGATTTGGTGCCTGACATACTTATATTTGGCAAAGCTATATCTGCGGGTTTTCCTGCCGGATTAGTGGTATCCATTGAAGAAATATTAGCACAATGGCAGAAAGGCGTTCAATCCTCAACATTCCAACTAGGTCCAATTGCTGCGGCCGCATCCCAAAGCTTTATAAGCAAATTGAAAAGTGACGACTTAACAAAAAATGCAAAAAACCAAAGTCTAACTTTTAAAACAGAATTGAAAAGTTTAAAATTGAATCGCGAGCTTGTCGATGTAAGAGGAATTGGGAGTTTTTGGGTCTTAGAATTTAATTCGCAAGAAACTAACATGAAGGTTCGCAAGCAAGCTTTAGGCAATGGGTTGATCACATGGGAATGTGGAGAGGGAGGCGAATGCCTGGGACTCGTGCCTCCTTTAAACGCAGAACTTAGGATAATTGAAAAAGCCTGCAGAATTATTACAAAGAGTGTTTCGGAAGTTCTTCAGTTATAATCTTGGTGAGTGTTTCCAAAGCTTTTTCTAAAAGATCTTTATCTATATTTAAAGGTGGAAGGATTAAAACACACTCACCATTTATTCCTCCACCGTAAGTAAGCATTTTTTCTTGCTGCAACGCTAAATTTTGAACCAAATTCGAAGTTTTTGAGTTATCTAATTCTATGGCGCACTGAGCGCCTACAAATCTTACAGTTTTCACTTTTCCAGAGTTTTTAAGTTGCTTTGATAACTTGTAAAAACATGGCTCAATAGAATTATTTACATGCTCTAACAGATACGAATGTTTTATTTCTTTAAGAGTCGCACAGGCTGCTGCGCAGGAGATTGGGTTACCCTGGAATGTTGAAGTATGAGCTCCTGGTGTCCAACTTTTTAACAAGTCACCTTTTGCAATAACAGCTGAAAGAGGTGTTGAAGATGACAAACCTTTACCAAGAACAATCAGGTCTGGAGAGATTTTCGAATAGTTGAAAGAAAATTTTTTACCTGAACGACCTAATCCTGACCAAATTTCGTCAGCAATAAATAAAGAACCATGTTTTTTTGCTAAATCCTCAAGGCCTTCTAAAAAAGACGTCCAAGGTCCCCATACTCCCGAGACACCCTGAACAGCCTCAATTATTAGCCCCGCTATTGGTTCTTCAATGCTGTCATAATATTCAAAAATCTCAGAACACTTTTCTAAACAAAATCCAACTTCTGTTTCTTTTCTGGGAAATGGAACAAAAGTTACAAAATCGCCAATCTTGCCAATAAATGGAGACTTAATTTTTTCAGAATGCGTCACGCTCAGAGCACCCAAGGTTCTGCCGTGATATCCACCTTCGAAAGATATAAATCTCTGTCTTTTTGTTACAAAACGAGTAATTTTGATTGCGGTTTCGATCGACTCGGAGCCAGAATTAGACAAATGTATAGAAATATCTGGCGTTTCCATGAAGTCACTTAATTGTTGATATAAGTCAGCTCTATAGGGAGATATCAACCTTGTTCCCGTGTGCAATATACCGGTTTTTGTAACCTCCTTTATTGCTTTTATATGTTCGGGATGATTATGACCAAGATTGGATGTTGCAGAACCACACACTAAATCGAGGTATTGCTCGTCTTTGTCAGTGTATAACCATGGCCCCTCTCCTCTCATAAAAACGGGAGGCTTGTCTACCAGCTTAAAGGTGTTGACCGCAGTGCTTTCAAAAACTTTTGTTACCTCTGCACCACTCATGAATTCAACTATTAATCAAATGAAGCGTTTTTTGAAGCAACTTTACTTGGACGTATTCTGACAATTTCGGCAATAATTGTGATCTTGCTACTTCAATGTCCATAATTAAGCCATTTTGAAACTCTACAGTCACTTGATTCATTGCTCCTTTTGGAAGTACATCCAACACTTTTGCCTTGAAAGTCCTATTAGCTTTACTTTCTTTTGCGACTATTTTCAAAAACTCCGGCCTAATGACCGCTTTACTTTTCTTAAATTCACTAATGCTGTTTACCTTACATTCTACATCTGTGTTGTCTAACATGAGCCTATTTTTGGCTTTTTTTAGCGGCCAAAGTGAACATTTACCAAAAAATTCAGCAACAAATTTTGTATTAGGCTTATCATAAAGTAAATTTGGTTGCCCTATTTGTTCTATCTTTCCATCTTTGAGAATGGCTATCCTATCACTTAATGTCATCGCTTCTTCTTGGTCGTGCGTAACACAAATGAACGTAGTGCCGACTTTCTTGTGAATTCTTCTCAACTCCTCTCGTAACGTTACTCTCAAATTTGCATCCAGAGCGCTTAAAGGCTCATCCAATAGTAAAATTTTTGGATTTGTTATTAAAGCCCTTGCAAGTGCAACTCGCTGCTTTTGGCCTCCAGATAATTCTGATGGTAGTCGTTTCGAAAGCTCCGGTAATTGCACAACCTGAAGCCATTGATTTGCCATTTTTTCACGTTCCTTTTTGCGAAGCCCTCTCATCCGAAGACCATAAGCAACATTTTCATTTATAGTCATATGCGGAAAAAGGGCATAATCCTGAAACATGATGGAGATATCACGTTTTGAAGGGCTATCGCTTGTTATATTTTTTCCATTCAAAAAAACATTGCCACTCGTTACGTTTTCTAACCCCGCAATGATTCTTAGCATGGTTGTTTTTCCGCATCCAGACGGCCCCAACAAGGTGAGGAATTCGCCATTACGTATTTCCAAATTAATATTATCTACAGCTCGTGTTTTTCCGAAATCTTTGACAATATTTTTTAAGCTCATTGACATTTTGACTCACCATGTGATTTCTACTATTTTTTTCTTTCAACAGCTTTTAAAGACGATGCTTTTATCCAAATTACCTACAACTATCTCCGATTACATTTTTACCGATCTTCGGGAGAGTATAATCAACGGAAGCCTCAAGCCAAATCAGACTCTTCGTGAGGAAGAAATAAGTGTGCGATTTGGCTCTTCCAGAGGACCAATTAGAGAGTCCTTGAGACTGTTGTTGCAGACTGGATTGGTGGTTCATCAACCTAGAAAAGGATTTAAGGTAAGAGATTACACCCCAAAACAAATACGGCAGATATATACACTTAGAGCTAATTTGGAAGGACTGGTAATAATAGAACTTGAAGGACGAAAACTCGATCATCTTATAACAGAGTTGAAAAAATCGAACGAAAGGATGGAGACTTTTTTCCGAAAAAACCAAGTCTTTGAATATTTCAAAGAAAATATAATTTTTCACCAAAAAATCATAGACTTTGCCGATAATGAAATACTGAAAAAAACTATTGCTCTTGTAAATGAGGTTTCTCTCCCAGTAAGATATCAATTCATGCAACATTCTCTTCCTTCCAGGAGATCATTAACTTATCATGAAGAGATTGTAGCCTTCATTGAAAAAAATAATCTAACAGATGCACGTGTGCTCACAGAGCAACATGTGCTTGAAAACATTGAGAAGGCTTCGCTTGTATATAGCTGAATACTCATCAGTTAATGCGCCACAGCAGTGAGCGATATTTCCACAATGGTTCCTTCACCAATATCGGAAACTTCAACTAGATTTCTGGTTGGGGGGTTATCACCAAAAAATTCTTCAAATGCTTGATTTACAGCGTTTTTTTGGCTTAGATCGGTCATATATACAACAGCTAATAAAACATCCTCAACTGTTGAACCGGCCTCGTTCAATATTGTTCCACAGTGTTTGAGCGATAGCCGAGCTTGTTCCAACGCCCCATCTACAATTTGACCACTTTTCATATCCCGTGGCATCTGTCCACCAACAAACAATAATCCGCCACCTTTTGTGCCCTGCGCAACGGGAGACGTGGAAGCAGGAGCTTTGTCTGTTTTGATTGTCGTCTTCATTTGTTTTTCTCTTCCCTAAGCAGATCTTGACTTCACATTAACTGTTGCGGTGAACTCTTTTAGCCCCCATTTTCCACCTTCTCTGCCCAACCCTGCGTTCTTAAAACCTCCGGTCGGAGCAAACGCCCCCTGAATTCCAGTGTCATTTAGTCCAATAGAACCGTAATTCAGGGAGAAAATAAATTGCTCTAAAAAAATCTCATCCTCAGAATACGCATACAAAACCAGAGGTTGCTTATTTTGTTTTATAATCTCTTTAATTTTTGATCTATCTTCGAATATGAAAATACCTAATAAAGGAGCAAAAATCTCATACTCCATAAACAGTAAAGGATCGTCGACAAGATAAGCGGAGGGATTATACATATATCCAGAAGTTTTATTTTTGTTTTTTGCTCCTACAACCATGCTTGCATCTGAATTAATCAGTTTTGCCTCAAAATTAAGTAATTTATCCAAGGCATCTTGTGACCTAACCGGTCCCATTAGAGCATTTTCAAATCGGTTGGTTGGTAACGCTTCAATATTAGCAAATGCCTCAGTAATTTTACCTATGACCTGGTGAGCTACTCCTCTCTCAACAAACAAGATATTTTGAGCAGAACAAGCCTGACCAGCAGCCTTTGTTTTTCTGATTACAAGATCCTCTACCGCTTTTTTGATATTTGCATCTGAAAATATGATAAAAGGGTTTATTCCACCTAGCTCTCCAACAAAAGCCTTTAGGTTTGCTCCCGCAAGTGTTGATAATACTCTTCCAACTTCAGTTGAACCGGTAAAACTTATTGTACCTATTTCATCTGTTTCGATTAGACTTTTAATCAAATCCCGATCTCTAGTCCGAAAAAAACTTACTAAATGGTCTAAATGCTCTTCATTTATTACTTGCTCTAATTTTGATGCAGTTTTTATTCCTAATTCAGGTGGCTTAACGATGGCTCCTGATCCAGCTCCCAAACAATTGGCCAGTTTTCGTGTTATGCCTGCCAATGGATCGTTGAATGGAGTAATCAATAGACCCAAGCCACGAGAAACTGAATGCACTTTTCGGTCAGTATCAATTTTTTGCAAAAAACTCTCTGAAATTACCAAGTCCGCCATGTAGGTCAGAAATGATTTTGAATAATCAACCTCTGCAACAGCTTCCGCCTTCGTCTTTCCCACCTCATTGACGATTAAAGTTTCAAACTCATTGCGATTTTTTTCGATGGCATTACTTATTGCGAAGAGCGCTTTACGTCGTGAAGATACCTCAGAGAGGTCTGAAAATGAAGCGCTTGATAATTTATCAAGAGCCGACTGAAATTCTGCAGGTCCCGTTTCTTCCCATTGATCGAATGCCACACCAGTGTTTGGAGAGATACAATCTATTTTTTTACTATCTGCCATTTAAAATTCTATCAAGCCTATTGAAAATCGTTTCTAACTCTAGTATCGGACGGGCAAAGCATAATCGAAAATGATTTCTATATTCTGCTCCAAAAATACTTCCTTTTAAAATAAGTATATTCTCACTTTGAGCTTTTTCTTCAAAACTTTTACAGTCATCAACTCTTGGAAAAAAGTAAAAGGACCCTGTTTGTTGAATGAAGTCCCATTTCTGTGCAGTTATGAACGCCTGAGTTTTTTCCCGCTGGTTATGTAATGAGGGGATTACTAAGTTTTTTTCTAGCGCTTTTAATGCCATAATTTGAGCAGGAGCTGGTGCGGAACTTAGAATAGTTTGATGAATATTTATAAAATTCTCTTCCATATCTGAAGGAACTAAAGTAGCAGCAACACGTGCTCCTTGGAGAAGATAATTTTTTGAAAAAGAGTCCACTATAAAAACTTTATCTGAGTTTATAAAATAAGAACTTTGCCACTTTTCAAAATCAAAAATGACTTTTGAAAAACTTTGGTCGATTATTATATAGAAACCATAATTCTGTGCTAACTCATCCAAAGCTTGAAGAAATTTCCCATCATAAATAACACCAGTAGGGTTGTTTGGATTGCTGAAAACAATAACTTTAAATTGATTTTCCAAATATGCGCTCTGGATTTCTTCTAATTCCATGCAAAAATTATTTGAAAAGTGAGTAGGCATTTCAATAGGCAAACAGTCTGCGACGGTGCAAATATCGATATAGCTCGGCCAACACGGTGAGGGTATGAGGACCCTATCTTGCGAGTTTGTAATACACTTTAAAATTGTAAATAATGCGGCTTTTGCACCCGCTGATATCACAACTTTGTGGTTGGAACAGTTCCAATTTTCAAAAATCTCAGTTTCAGTCCGTTCTATTAGTTGCGGCAGACCAGCAGCTGGGGTTAATTTACCCCAAGATTTATCAGTCTTGAGTTCACCAATATAATTTGGAAGGGAGGGAGTTGATAAGGAAAATAGTTTTTTATTCTCACTTTTAGCAGCTTTAATTTTTTCTCCCATTTCCAATGTTGGTGATCTTCGAAGTTTCATCGCGGTTTTCATTTCTAAAAAAGTTAG
>CABYOG010000004.1 GCA_902520575.1 uncultured SAR116 cluster alpha proteobacterium | reverse complement strand
AGCAGCTTCACACCTGCAACGGCGCAGACCCCAGAACCAATGCGCGACAGCGCTACCATCATTATGTATCACCGGTTTGGCGAGGGACGTTATCCATCAACAAATATCAGTATGGAGATGTTTGAGGAACACCTGGCCCTACTTACAAGTGGTGACTACACCATTCTACCGCTACCGAAGATTGTTGAAACATTGAAATCAGGCCAACTTCTGCCTGATCGCACAGTAGGCATAAGTATTGATGATGCCTATCTGTCTGTCTATGAGAATGCCTGGCCTTTGCTGAAAGCGGCTAGTCTGCCCTTTACAATCTTTGTGGCAACAAGCCCTGTTGACCGCAACCTGTCCGGCTATATGAGCTGGGATCAATTACGGGAATTAAAGGCTGCTGGCGTGACGGTTGGCTCACAAACACACACCCATCCGCATATGCACACTCTGAGCGTTGAAAGCGTTCGAGAAGAAATTGATACCTCTAATAAGATTTTTTTAAACGAGCTGGGTGAGCGCCCCGAGCTGTTTGCCTATCCATATGGCGAATATAGCCGCTTTGTAATTGATGCTATTAAAGACGCTGGCTTCACTGCCGCTTTTGGTCAGAATTCAGGGATCATGCACACAGACGAGGATTTTTTTGAGCTGCCCCGATTTGCCTTCAACGAAAATTATGGGGCGTTAAGCAGGCTGAAATTAGCCATTAACGGGCTCCCTCTGAAAATCAAAGATCTGACTCCAGACGATATGGTCCTGATCGATAACCCGCCTATTTATGGGTTTACATTAGATGAAGAAATGAGCCCTGTCAGTCAATTACGTTGTTTTGCCAGCGAACACGGTAAACTAGAGGTTTCTTTGCTGGGCCTGCGAGCAGAAATCCGGCTCCCCGGCCCACTACCCTCGCCACGCGGGCGGATTAACTGCACAATGCCCGCAGGCAAAGAACGGTGGCGGTGGTATGGCCGTCAATTTTTAACCCCCTAAAAAAAGCGCGGCACTAGTTGAGCCGCTTCAAACCGCTGCATATCATTTTGAGATATGATACGCCGGATTTTGGTAACATAGGCATCGCCAATCTGGGCATAATTTGATAAACCTTCTATTACTTCATTAACAGAAACCTGTTCTGGCGCAGCCATATGGCGTGATCTAATCTCTCTGAAGGCTCCATAAGCCCGGTGCGAATTCAGGTTAAACATATAGGCCCGCACAGATGACAACAAATCTGGGAAACGTCTGACAGATGCTCGTGGGTCGCTCTGATTGGCAGCCTTTATGCCCAATTTGTCATTCCAGACCCACTGACCAAAAAGGGCGTTTCCTTCCAAGGCAAACCTAGATTGGCCCCATCCTGTTTCAATCGCAGCTTGCGCGATCGCAATTGATACTGGAATGGGAGCGACCCGGCGAAGTAGTTCATCTGTCCAACCTTGTTTATCAATAAGATTGGCTGGCATCCGGTAACGTTGAGCAAAAGACCGCAGCAGAACATTATCTTCTGCTTCAATGCCCTGAATGACAGCTTTACGCTGGCGCGCGATATCTTCATTTGCCCGCAGAATAAGAGGCAGAATTGTCTGTTTAAAGCGCTCTTTTCGCAGTTCAGTATCAAGAGGCCTGAGATCAGACATACGCACAACAAAAAGGCGGGGCACTTTTGTCAGGCCGGAGGATGACAAGCTGTAATCTATGCTTTCTGGAAGGGGTGGAGGGGGAAGTTTTGGCGGTGCACCTCTTCTTTCAGGGGCTTTGTTGGGCGGCAGTATAGCCGCAGCCAGTCGGGCATTTGCCCGTTCAATCTTCTGCTCAAGCTCAGCCAATTTTTCAAGCGTCAACCCAAGCTGTTTTTTTTGCAAGATTAGCTCATCCAGTTCCTTGTCCAGCAGACTGACGACCTCAAACTGAGGTGTTTGGTGCTTGAGAAACAAAGGCATTGGAGGGACAACGCCTGTTAACGGCAAAGCAACCCCCGTGAACAGCGCTCCCAATAAAAAAAGGAGAATCGTTCTATTGCCAATATGGATTGTGACCTGCTGATGAAGCGACAAAATAGACCCCGCTGGCCAGTTGCCGTGACGTTCTAGCTGTCTGTCGGACGAACCTCACGCACTTCAGGAATATAATGGCGCAACATATTTTCAATACCCATTTTCAGTGTTGCTGTAGAACTTGGACAGCCCTGACATGCCCCGCGCATCTGCAATGTCACCACACCATCTTCAAAGGAATGGAAGGTAATATCACCACCATCCATAGCAACAGCTGGCCGGACACGGGTATCAAGAAGATGCTTAATCTGCTGGACTGTTTCGTCATCATCATCTTCTTCTGATGTGCTAGCTTCATTCTTGGTCTCAATGATGGGGAGGCCAGACGCAAAATGCTCCATGATCCCAGCAAGTATAGAAGGTTTCAGCACAAACCAGTCAAGCCGCTCTGCTTTTGTAACAGACAGAAAATCACCGCTGAAGAAGACGGATTCAACACCATCAATGGCGAAAAGGCGGGCGGCCAGAGGAGAGGATTTCACCTCCTCTAATGAGGTGAATTCGGCTGTATCACCTGGCAGTACGGCCACGCCAGGTATAAATTTTAACGTTGATGGATTAGGTGTGTCTTCGGTTTGAATGAACATGATCAAACATCCTTCACGGGAATTTACTTATCATCAGTTTCTACTTGATAGTGCCAGAAAATCCTGTTTCCTGTTTTGCTAATTGTTAACTTCGTATTTTCGCGGCGGAATTCAAGCAGAAGTTTATCTATAATTATCCTAATAACACGAGAATACAATAATTAAGACTTTTTGCATAGGCGCAACACGCAAAATCAGCACACATACCTGTTAAGGCGGGGTCAGTCCGATGATCTTTTTCACATCCTCCAAAACAGGGCCAGTTAAAGCGTAAGCCTGTTCTGCACCAGAGGCCAAGAGCTTATCTATCTCATCCGGCTCCGCCAGAAGTTGATTCATCTTCTGGCTGATAGGGGAGATAATATCAACCACCAGCTCAGCGAGGGCCGGCTTGAAGACGCCAAATCCCTGGCCGCCAAATTCAGCTAGAATATGAGATTCAGTCCTGCCTGAAAGACCGGAGAATATGCCAACTAGATTGCGCGCTTCTGGCCGATCAGCCAACCCCTCAGCTTCAGAAGGGAGCGCTTCAGGATCTGTCTTCGCCCGCTTAATTTTCTGTGCAATATCATCAACAGAATCAGTCAGATTTATGCGTGTGGCATCTGATGTATCTGATTTACTCATCTTCGATGCTCCGTCGCGCAAGGACATCACCCGCGAAGCTGTCTTCTGTATCTGTGGTTCAGGCTGAGGAAAAAAATCAACATCAAACATTGAATTGAAGGCCAAGGCAATATCACGTGTCAGTTCAAGATGCTGTTTTTGATCTTCGCCTACCGGAACATGTGTTGCTTTATAACACAGAATGTCAGCTGCCATCAGCGTTGGATAAGCATACAGGCCAACAGTCGCATTTTCCCTATTCTTACCTGCCTTTTCCTTAAATTGCGTCATCCTGTTCAACCAGCCCAGACGCGCCACGCAGTTAAATACCCAGGCTAGCTCTGCGTGCTGCGGCACACGAGACTGATTGAAAAGAACAGAACGGGATGGGTCTATACCTGAAGCAATCAGGCAAGCTGCAACTTCACGGATTGACCGGCGCAAATTGACAGGATCCTGCGGCACCGTAATCGCATGCAGATCAACAACACAATAGATACAGTGAAAATCTGTTTGCAAATCAACCCAGTTTTTGATCGCGCCCAGATAATTCCCCAGATGAAGGTTTCCTGTTGGCTGAACACCAGAAAAAATGCGGCCAGCACTTGTCATATATCTGTCTCCTTCATTGACAGTCTTTACGGCAGAACGGGTCTTGTTATGACCTGCATTAACTGATTTCTCAAGCTCTTTGTTCTTTTGCGCTAACAAGAAAGGCCTTTGTCAGCCCTAATAGATGGCCAGCAATCAGATATACGCTGGTTCCCATGACAATACTGAATATCATAATCACCGAATCAGAAACAAAAGCCACATACAGCCAGGGAAGACAAAGATGCAGGCCAACGGCCATCACAGCAGCGGCCAGGCCAGCTTTTAGAATGACCTTTGTGGCTTTGCCATTCAGCCGGCCTGCCCTGACTAGCCAGCCAGCCTGCCAAATTAGGGCCATCCAGGAAACCACTGACGTAGCAAGAGCTAGACCCACATGCTGGTAAATCTGCATCAAAGCCAGGCTAAGGACAATATTCAAGCCCACTGACGCACAGGATGTTATTAGGACGAACCGACCACGATCCATAGCATAGAGCGCCGCTTGTGTCAGTTTCAACCCAACGAAGGCTGGCAAGCCAAGCGCATAGGCCATTAAAGCCCAGGCCGCTGCAGTCGCGTCAGAATCCAAAAATGCGCCGGAGCGAAATAAGCCTGTAATCAGAACATCAGACAAAACCACAAACGCAGCCACCGCTGGGATTGTCAGAATTGACACCGGTATGATGGCATGTGACAGTTCTGTGCAGAATACCTGTTTTTTCGCCTGTTTTGTTGAATGATGCCCAGCTTCAATTCGCGACAACCTGGGCAGGAGCGCTGTGCCCATGGCTATGCCAACTAGCCCCAAGGGCAGCTGCGCCAACCTGTCTGCGTAATATAACCAGGAAATAGATCCTGTGGCTAAAAGCGACGCTAGGACAAGATCCACAAGTAAGTTAACCTGAATAACCCCAGCACCTAAGGCGGCAGGGATAAAACTAAACCACATTTTACGAGCTTGACCTGACAAACTGAAACGGAAAAGAGGCAAACGAATACACTGGCGCCTCAATTGGTGCTGAAGCAATATTATCTGCCCCGCACCCGCCAGCAGAACGCCAAGGGCAATCGGAAGACCAAGATGGGCAGTAGACAAGTGCAGCTTTTCTTGAAAGAAAGGCACGCAAAACGCGCCACCAATCAGACAGACATTCAAAATAACTGGCGCAAATGCGCCACCAAAATAAGAATCCTGACTATTCAAAAGTGCTGCCCACAGCGCAACAAGCGAAATCATTGGCAAATAGGGCATGGTCAGGCGAGCCATGTCCACAGCCGCATCCAGGCGATCAGGTGTCGATTCAAAACCGGGAGCAAGACTACCGACAATAAAGGGCATGAACAGTTCCATAACCAGAACAATAATACATAAGCCCATAAATAAGGCTGTTTGAACCTCTGCTGCCAGAATGATGGCGGTATGTTCTGATTTCTGCTGTCTAGCAAGACTGTAACTTGGCAAAAAAGCATTGGTCAACGCTCCCTCAGCTGTCAGCCGTCGAAACAGGTTTGGCAGCTTAAACGCGACCAGAAACGCATCTGTTGCGGCGCCAGCACCTAGATAGTGCGCAAAAACCACATCACGAATAAACCCAAGCATACGAGAGACAGCTGTGAGCCCACTTATCTGGCGAAAAGCCGAAAACAGGGTCTTGTTGGCCATCTACACCCTTTCCTTATCGTGACCTGTATCTGGCACTTGTGGATGAAATACGCCCATCAGGGTTTGTTTTATTCGATCCTGCGTCGTTTCACGTTCAATTTTCAGGCCATAGACATCTTTTACATAGAACACATCAACAGCCTTCTCACCATAAGTGGAAACAGTTGCGGAATTAATTTGCAAGCCAAGCTGAACGAGATGATAGGTGATTTGATATAACAGGCCCGGTCTGTCCGCCCCATTTACCTCAACAACAGTATGCGTGTTACTGCGGTTGTTACTGACAATGACTCGTGGCGGCACTGTCATTGCCTTTTCACGCTTGGTCATCTGCGCTGATCGCTCCTGAAGTTGATCAAACAAAGAAATGTCACCAGCAAGAGACTGTTCTATGGTTTTTGAAATACGTTTCTGGATTTGCGGATCTGTCACTGCTTGCCTGTTTTGATCCTGAATTCGGAACTGATCAAGGATTGTTCCATCATGGCGGGTATTTATACGAGCATTCATAATAGAACAGCCAGCAATTGCAACAGCACCTACGATGCGGCTAAAAAGACCGGGATGATCTGCAGCCATCACGACCAGAATCGTTGAGGTGTTATCATCATCAATTTCAAAATCGATGAGCAGTTTTCGTGCACCAGCATTAAAAGAATCTGCCAGCCGAGCATGACGCACATGCGAGTCTGTCGAAAAATTTGTCCAATAGCTGGGGTAAAACAACTGCGCATGTACACCGAATCTGTCATCATCCCAGTCAGTCAAAGCATGACGCGCTGTTTGCATTGCATCAGCCACCGCCAAAGACGAGACCTCTGAAGGGGCTGCGCCACCTAAAACAGCTTCAGCCCGGCTATACAGATTCCGCATCAGGCTGGCTTTCCAACCATTCCAGATTTCTGGCCCCACTGCCAAGATATCTGCAACTGTCAGAACTAGAAGCAGTTTGAGCCGCTCAGGCGATTGAACCACTGCTGCAAAATCTGAAATGGTCTGTGGGTCATTCAAATCATACCTGAATGCTGTTTTGCTCATCAACAAATGATGACGAATCAACCAGACCACTGTTTCTGTTGTTTCCTCATTCAAACCTAATTGCGGGCAGAGTTGCTCTGCAATCTCTGCGCCCAGTTCTGAATGATCCCCACCCTGTCCTTTAGCCATATCATGAAACAGAACAGCCACCAGCAGAGCTTGCCGGGAATTCAATTCATGGACCAGACGAGTGGCAACAGGTGCGGTATCTTTTAAGACACCTTGTTCAATATCATTGATATTTCCAACTGCCTTTATTGTGTGTTCGTCAACGGTATAGCTGTGATACATGTCGAACTGCATCATGCCGACAATACGGCCAAAATCTGGCAGATATTTGCCTAGCCATCCTGCTTCATTCATGAGCCGGAGAACCCGCTCAGGATTGCGTTTATCTGCCAGCACAGATAAAAACCGCTCGTGTGTTTTGACAGATTGAAGCTCTGCTGTTGTCAATGAACGTACAGCACGGGTTAGTCGGCGTAGACTGTCGGGATGTATATCAAGTTCATGGATTTGCGCTAAATAGAACAACTCGCAAATCAAATCCCTATTGTCACGAAAACGCATATTTTCAGGTAAATGAAGTCGTTCGCCTTCTAGGGTAAACGGCTTAATATTCAGTCGCTGCGCGACACCTGCCACCCATAATTTGCGTAAACTGAGACGTGGGCGCTGATCAAAATCGGTCGCCAGGGCCGCACAGAAAATCCGTGTCAGATTGCCAACCTGCCGGGCAGCCAGATAATAGCGTTTCATAAACCGCTCAACATCCCGTAATCCGGACCGGTCAGCAAATCCCATCAGCGGCGCGAGCTGCATTTGCGCATCAAAGGTAAGCCTGTCATCCTCACGGCCATGATGTTGATGCAGAAAACACCGCACAGTCCATAAAAATCGTTGCGAAGAAGCAAATGCCCGCGCTTCAGATGTCCGCAGAATACCCGCACCCAGAACACCGCGCACATGATCCAACCGATAAGCATATTTTGAGATCCAGAATAAGGTGTGCAAGTCGCGTAATCCGCCCTTACCATCTTTCACATTTGGTTCAACAGCATAACGCGTCCCACCAAACCGAGCATGGCGTTGATCACGCTCGGCTAACTTAGCTTCTGCAAAATAGCCTGCTGGCTGGTTAGCAACCCAATGTTTAAAAGTGCTTAGCATCTGCTCGGAAACTGAGGTGGCACCGGCAATGCTGCGCATTTCCAAAAGCGAAGTACAGATGGTTATATCCTCACCGGCTGCAACAATATTCTGGTGAACTGTGCGGCTTGCATGCCCGACCACCAGACCCAGATCCCAAAGCATATATAAAATAAATTCAACAAACTCAGAATCAGATTTCTTATGCCTTTGCGGCATCACAAACAAAAGGTCAATATCGCTGAGGGGAGCCAGCTCACCACGGCCATATCCACCAACAGCCATAAGCGCAAACCGAGCTTTGGTTGCAAATACATAATTTTCGGCAGCAGCAACAAGCCCGCTAATCAACTGGTCAATCAAAATGGCATGAGCGCCAACATAAACCGCACCATCCCGATCGCGCACAAGACCAGCTTCAAGGGCGTTTCGTCCTTCTGACAATTTCACTTTACTTAAACTGAGAAGCGCATCTCTCTGACCCGATTTCGTCTGTTTTCCTGAAAAGATAGTAGAGATTTCTTCTGCAAAAAGCTGTGTATCCAAAATATGGATTTCGCCTGCACGCTCCTTATCTCTAACCAGCTCGTGCGGGGAAAGCCATCTCTGCCACAAAGGAAGGGCAGAAACTTTTTCCATCTGTATGGGGGATAAGGACAAACTGTTCTCCTCAAAAGGCCTTACCTGCCTGATTTATCATATTCAGCCTTCAGCTCATATAACAGGCTCAACGCCTTACGGGGCGAGAATGCATCTGGCTCCAGTTCATCCAGCATTTCACCTAAGCGTTCTGACACAGTCACCTGACCAGTTGGTAGACAGGTCGTGCTTTCTGATTGCAACATATCAAATAAGGGCAGCATGTGTGCTGTATTGTTGTCCTGCGACAGGGTTTCCAGCTGCTGGACTAGGGCAGCAGCACGGTGAATAACAGCAGACGGAAGACCAGCTAATTTTGCGACATGTACGCCATATGATTTATCAGCTGCCCCGGCAGCTACCTGATGCAAGAAAACAATGTCACCCTTCCATTCTTTGACCTGCATTGAATAAATCTGTAGCCTATTCAACTGGCTCTGCAGACTGGTGAGCTCATGATAATGCGTGGCAAAAAGTGTCCGGCAACAGTTCTGATTGTGCAAATGTTCAAGACAGGCCCAGGCAATAGCCAATCCATCCCAAGTGGCTGTGCCTCTGCCAATCTCATCAAGAATAACAAGGGATTTCTCTGTTGACTGGTTAAGAATTGCCGCAGTTTCAACCATTTCCACCATGAAAGTTGACTGGCCACGGGCCAAATCATCAGATGCACCCACCCGGCTAAACAGCTTGTCAATAATGCCAATTTCAGCCTTAGTAGCAGGCACAAATAATCCAGCCTGAGCCAGAATGGCAATATGCGCATTCTGGCGTAAATAGGTGGATTTACCTGCCATATTTGGGCCTGTCAGAAGCCAGAGATTTGCCTGTGGCGAAAGCTGGCAGTCATTTGCAATAAAAGGCGAAGAGGCCAGCAGTGCCTGTTCGACAACCGGATGCCGGCCAGCTTCAATTGTGAAGTCCACATCGTCAGTCAGCAAAGGGCGTGTAAAGTTATGCCGTTCCGCCAGGCGTGCTGTCGCCTGCGCAACATCGAGACAGGCCAGCGCATAAGCAGCCTCACAGATTTGCCCAGATGCCTGACAGATTTTATCTGCAAGCTCTGCAAACAGCTCAGTTTCAAGCGCAATTGCGCGATCGGCCACTGTGCTGAGCTGCTTTTCAAGGTCAGATAAAACTGTCGTTGTGAATCTGACAGACTGAGCTGTGGTCTGACGGTGAATAAAGTTTTCATTGCCAAGCAGTTTTTCGCCATGCGCGGCACGGACATCAATATGATAGCCCAACACATTATTATGTTTGATCTTCAAAGACGAAATGCCTGTTTGTTCTGCATAATCAGCCTGCAACCCTGCGATCAGGCGGCGGCTTTCATCACGCATCTCACGTAGATGATCCAGCCGGCTATTATATCCTTTTAGGATAAAACCGCCATCCCTGATCAGAAGCGGCAGTTCATCTGCCAGTGCCGGCAATATCTGATCACCTAGCTGTGCGGGTTCCTGCGTAACTGCACATAATCTAGCAATTTCATCATTCATACAAATGTGGTCTGAGGACAGACAGCTTGTAGCAATCTGTCTGGCCACACACAGGCCCTTAGCCAGACTCGAGAGATCGCGTGGCCCCCCTCTGCCTGCGGCAATGCGTGATAAAGACCTGTCCAAATCAGGAATCAATTTCATATAATCTGACATCTGCTGACACAGACCCGGCTGGTTACAAAACCAACTGGCAAGACCTAAGCGAAGCTCAATCTGAGATCGGTCAGTCAAAGGCGCGGAAATGCGGCTGTGCAGCAACCGTGCGCCAGCAGCCGTGTAGGTGAAATCAATCGCGTGAAGCAAGCTGCCAGAACGCTCACCAGACAGGGTATGTGTCAGCTCTAGTGACTTTCGTGTTGCTGCATCAATATCCATAAAGGCCTGTTTTAACGAGATGGTTGGAGGGGACAGGCGTGGCATCTGTTGCAGCTGGGTACGCTGCAAATAGGCCAACAAACCCCCTGCAGCTGACAACATTGGTGGGGTGAACTGGCCAAACCCCTGCAGCGTGGAAACTCCATAAAAGCCAGCCAACCTGGCTGTTGCTTTTTTATAATCAAACAAAGCTGAATCCTCTGCAGATAAATGGCAGCGCACTAACAAATCTGATTGGACAAAGCCCATCCGTTCAGCCAAGTCATCAGCACAAATCAGCTCTGCAGGTTGAAGCCTTGCAAGAATAGTTTCGATATCAGATTCAGAGCAAGGCTGTATAAAAAAGTCGCCAGTGGACATATCTGCCCAAGCAATTGCCAGTTCAGCTGACACCCTGCCAATCGAAGCCAGAAAATTATGCTGCTGTGCCTGCAGCAACTCATCTTCCTGCAGTGTGCCCGGTGTGACCACCCGGACAACATCACGCGGCAAAGGCCACTTTCCCCCTCTCTTCTTGAAAGTTTCAGGAGTTTCAGACTGCTCACAAATGGCCACCTTGTGCCCCTTTTGAATTAATCTGGCCAGATACCCGTCCAACGCATGTACCGGCACACCACACATAGCAATATCACGGCCCTCTATTTTCCCTCTGTGGGTCAGCGCAATACCAAGGGCTTCAGCAGCCACTTCCGCATCATGAAAAAACATTTCATAAAAATCACCCATCCTGTAAAACAACAGCATCTCCTGATACTGTTCCTTCACAGCGATGTACTGGGCCATCATTGGGGTAAGTTTGGCCTGTTTTGCAGTTGTTAAATCAAGCGCGTTCATCGTGGTTCATCTGGACTTGAATATCTTTGTTAAAGCTTTACGCTATATCTTATAGTTGTACCCGTCTTTTTTAACCTCTCTAGCGGATTCTCATGAAAAAGTCACTCAAACAGGACGCCTTAAATTTTCACGCATCAGGCCGTCCTGGCAAGCTTGAAATTACACCTACAAAGCCCCTAACAACGCAGCGGGACTTGTCACTTGCCTATTCACCTGGCGTTGCTGAGCCCTGCCTCGCAATTAAGGTGTCACCGGATAAGGCTTATGACTATACCGCAAAAGGCAACCTAGTTGCTGTAATTTCCAATGGCACAGCTGTTCTGGGTTTAGGCAATATCGGTGCGGGCGCCTCAAAGCCAGTGATGGAAGGCAAGGCTGTCCTGTTTAAGAAATTTGCTGACATTGATGGTGTTGATCTTGAACTGGATACTGAAGATGTTAACCGTTTTGTTGATGCGGTTAGCCTGCTCGGACCATCATTCGGTGGCATAAATTTGGAAGATATCAAGTCACCTGAATGTTTCATTATTGAGCAGCGCTTACGTGAGGTGATGGATATTCCAGTGTTTCATGATGACCAACATGGCACAGCAATTATTGCGGCAGCAGGTCTAATTAATGCTCTCCATCTGACCGGACGTGATGTCGGTGATATCAAAGTTGTTTCAAGCGGAGCAGGCGCGGCCTCTATCGCCTGCGTTGAGCTAATAAAAGCCATGGGTGTGAAACATGAAAATGTGCTGATGTGTGACCGGTCAGGCGTTGTTTATCAAGGCCGAGAAGATGGTATGAATCAATGGAAGTCCGCGCATGCAGTGAGAACGGATGCTCGCACTCTGGCTGATGCCTTGAAAGGAGCGGATGTATTTTTAGGTCTATCAGCCGCGAAAGCAATGAGCACTGATATGCTAAAATCCATGGCAGATAAGCCAATTGTGTTCGCTATGGCAAATCCTGAACCTGAGATCATGCCGGATGCTGCCAAAAAAGCCCGTCCAGATGCTATCATAGCTACAGGTAGATCTGATTATCCTAATCAGGTCAATAATGTGCTTGGCTTTCCCTATATCTTTAGAGGCGCCCTTGATGTCCGAGCAACAGCCATTAATGAAGAAATGAAAATTGCTGCAGCACACGCCATCGCAATGCTAGCCAGAGAGGATGTTCCAGATGAAGTCACAGATGCATATGCGGGAGAAAGCATGCGCTATGGTGAGGATTATATTATCCCTGCCCCTTTCGATCCGCGCCTTATTTCAGCTGTGTCATCAGCAGTCGCTCAAGCTGCAATGACATCTGGTGTTGCCAAAAAGCCTATTGATGACCTCGAATCATATCGAAGGGACCTGTCAGCCCGTCTAGACCCTACCGCTTCATTTTTGCAAGAAGTCTTTGAACGCATCACGCCTGAAAATAAGCGTGTTGTATTCACGGAAGGTGAAGAAGAAGTCTCTATAAGGGCAGCACTTGCCTTCAGTAATTCAGGTTATGGTCACCCAGTTCTACTGGGCCGTGAAGCGCGCATCAAACAGATAATTGCTGATATGGGGCTTGACGGGGCCAGTGATCTTGAAATTATCAATGCAAAAATTTCCGACCACAACAAGGATTATATAGGCTTCTTGTATAAAAAGTTGAGACGCCGTGGTTTTCTGCAACGCGACTGCCAGCGCATGGTAAATCATGATAGAAACGTGTTTGCAGCATGTATGGTGGCAAACGGTCATGCAGATGCGCTTGTGACTGGAATGACACGTTCTTTCCAAGCTAGCTTTGAGTATGTCACACAGGTAATTCAACCAAAAAAAGGCAAAGAATTTGTGACTACATCCATGCTTGTCTCCCGTGGTCGAACCGTATTTATGGGTGACACGTCAATACATGAACGGCCATCAGGTGAACAAATGGCTGATATTGCTGAGGTGATTGCTGAAAAGGCTAGCTCAATGGGCCATATTCCAAGAGTAGCTATTCTTTCTTTTTCAAATTTTGGTAGTCCCGAAAGCGAAATTACACAAACAGCTAGGGATGCTGTTGCAGCTCTAGATAAACGCAAGGTAAAATTTGAGTACGAAGGTGAAATGACCGCTGATATTGCACTTGATTACGACTTAATGCAGAGCCGTTATCCCTTTTCGCGCCTGACAGGGCCAGCCAATATTCTTGTAATGCCCGGTCTGCACTCAGCAAACATTTCCTTTAAATTAATGCAGCAGCTTGGTGGCGGGTCTGTCATCGGTCCAATAATTTTAAATGGTGAATATCCCTTCCAAATCATTCCTATGAGCGCATCTGTGAGTGACCTTGTGAATGCAGCCGCGCTAGCAGCTTATGAATCGTTAACACCGCAGGAGTAATTTACTAAGAAAAAGACGCACTGTACGTATCTGCAAAAAATTACTAGATAAAGCGCTGTTCTTCTAACCTCTCTACGAACAAGACTATTTAAGCTCTTCACTTTCTGAAACGAACCACGATAATAGCGGTATTTATTTTGGACAATCAGGGCGAAAGACATGTCACTCATAAATGCCAATTTCCGCATTCCATTTTGTTTGTCCCTGACAAGCCTATGTGCACTAATTCTTCTTACAGCTTGCCAACCGCTCATTCAGGCACAAACCGGCGCGCAAACAAAAATTCCTATCATTTCACCCAACGAGTATAAAGCTACCACCCATGCTGAACGGAACCAGCCCATAGCGCCCGTATCTACCGCCCTCACAGCAGAAGACATTGCAGCTGCGCCTATAAACACAGATACTAGTCCGATAGAGCAACCGTTTAACAAGACTGACACTAAAGAGCCAGAGCAGCCTGCTGTCGAAATTACTCATTCTTCGCAGCCAAAAATACCTCCTATAATACCAACTTTTAACCCGGCAGATCTTGTTGGAAGAACTCATTCTTATGTTGGAGCTCAATTTGGAAAGGCTGATTTCAACAGGACAGAGGGCGTTATACATGTATTGCAATATCGTCAGGCTGATTGCGTGATTGACCTCTTTGTCAAAATAGTCGACACAGCCGGTGCACGTCCCCCTGATAATGCTAAAATTCTGGGCTGGGCCATGCGTGAGCGCACTATTAATAAACCCCTCAATCAAACCTTATGTCAGCAACAATTTTATGAACGAAAATTATAATTCAAGCTCCAGTCTGTTCAGCTTATTTTCTGCTTAAATAAACAAAACTGTTCAATAAAGCAGGATGTACAGTCCGGCTTGCGGGCCTTGCAGACATAGCGTCCATGTAAAATCAACCAGTGATGTGCTCCTTTTCTATAGCGTTCAGGCACACGGCGAAGCAATTCCTTTTCTACAGCATCCGGTGTTTTTCCAGGAGCAAGGCCTGTTCTGTTACTAACTCTGAAAATATGTGTGTCAACGGCAATCGTCGGCTTTCCAAAGGCTTCATTTAAAACTACATTGGCCGTTTTGCGCCCTACGCCTGGCAAAGCTTCTAATGCGTCTCTGTCCTGTGGAACAGCCCCACCATGCTGACCAATCAGAATTTCTGACAAGGCCAATACGTTTTTAGCCTTAGTGTTAAACAAGCCAATCGTTTTTATGTGATTGCGGATCTGCTCAAGACCCAACGCAACCATAGCCTCTGGGGAGTCAGCCTCGGCAAATAGCCTCTTGGTTGCTTTATTGACGCCTACGTCAGTTGCCTGCGCGGACAAAACAACTGCAACGAGCAAGGTATAGGGATTGTGAAACGTCAATTCAGTTTGAGGATCAGGATTGTTCTGACTGAGCAAAGCAAACATTAGATTGATATCTGGAAGACGCATCTTGCGCGACATTTTGAGCTCTTTCCATTTCTTAAATGTATTTTTATAAATAAAGAAATGCATAGGTTTGTCCATATAAGTGACTAACTTTCAATGAATTCCGCACCGCAATAAAAAAATGAACCGAAGCAAATCAAAATTCCATGACACGCCTCCAACACAGCGATGGTTTCATGATAAATCAACAGAAAATGGCGAAACAATTGTAATTTCGCTCTGGCCATACCGCTCTTTATCTCTGCAGGGCTTTCGTATTCTCATAGCTGTGCTGGCCAGTCTAATGATCCTAATAGGGCTGGGTTTTTATCTAATTGGAGCATGGCCTGTTGTGGGATTTCTGGGTCTAGAAATCTTTATTGTCTGGTATGCCTTTAAATGGAACTACAGATCAGGACAGCTTGTGGAAACAGTGGCAATTACGCCACAACAGGTAGATATAATAAGAACAGACTGGCGAGGCCGTTCAAGAACCATTTGCCTGAACGGGGTCTGGATAAAAGCTGAGTTGGACACAAAAGAAAAGAAGAGGTGCCGTCTGTACCTGCGGCATCATGCAAATAAGCTAGAGATCGGGGCATTTATGCCTCCTGCAGAAAAACCCTCTTTAGCGGTTGCCCTGAATGAGGCCTTTGCGCGTTTGCGTTATGATTCAAAAATTGCAGGAACCTAAAAAGGCTCAGGCAAGTACATCATCCATACTGTACAAACCGGGGGTCTGTGCCGAGGCGAATGCAGCAGCGTGCAGTGCCCCATGGGCAAAGATAGCTCGACTTCCTGCCCGATGTGTCAGCTCAATTCGCTCTTGCTGACCAAAAAAAGTAACTGTGTGTTCCCCAGCAACATCACCGCCTCTTATCACCGCAAAACCAATATCCCCCTGTCTTCTCTGAACTGTCACTCCGTCACGGCCGCTGTCCCTCACCTCATCGAGGTTCACATTCCGCCCGTCAGCAGCTGCCCGACCAAGAGCAAGTGCAGTTCCTGATGGCGCATCAATTTTTTGATTGTGATGCGTCTCAGCAATTTCAATATCCCAGTCTTGCCCCAGTTGACCAGCAACTTGACGCACAATTTGAGCCAAAAGCGTTACACCAACAGAGGTGTTCGCACAATATACAATAGGAGTGTCAGCTGCAGCACGGGACAGCGCCTTTTCCTGTTCATTTGTGAAGCCAGTAGTGCCGATGACCATCGCCGTTCTGGTTTTGCGGGCGATTTCAATATGCATCAAGGTTGCTTCCGGACGGGTAAAATCAACAATCACTCCCCCTTTTCCAAGGCCAAGTAGATCTGCATCAGCGCTCAGGAATATCCCATCTGTGGTAGAGCCCACAAGCGGATGATCACTATGTTCTGTTAAAGCTGCGATCTCAAATTCAGCCTTTTCGGCGACAAGGTCCCTGATCATCTTCCCCATTCTGCCTGCTGCGCCAGGAAGGGCAATTCTGGTGATTTCTCCTGCCATCTTTTCTGCTCCTTATGTTTGGCGGGTGCAGTCTGGGCTCCAAACCATCATGAACAGCCACACTGTATCAACCTGCACCCTGAAAAGCCAGACAGATGCGAGGAGACAAACAAGCAAGCCCGATCAGGACCACAATTTTTTCACTCGGTTAAGAAAACTGGTGGTCTGAGGACTGGCATCGCCCGCCTTTTCAAATTCAGCCAGTAATTCAACTTGCTTCTTTGTCAAATTGGTCGGAGTTTCAACCTGAATTTCAACAATTTGATCTCCTTGCCCCGATCCCCGCAGGGCAGGCATGCCTTTTCCGCGCATGCGGAACTTCCGCCCAGTTTGTGTTCCTCTTTCAATCTGCAAACGGGCCATGCGCCCAGCCAATGTTGGTACTTCAATTGAGCCGCCAAGAGCAGCCTTCGACATGGGTACAGGTACACGCAAAAATAAGTGACTGCCCTCACGCTCAAAAATTGAATGTGCTCTCACATTCACAAAAATATAAAGATCGCCTGCGGGCGCACCACGTAAGCCTGCCTCTCCTTTACCAGACAAGCGAATCCTCGTCCCAGAATCAACACCTGAAGGAATATTCACAGACAAATTTTCAGACTTTTCAACTCGGCCCTGTCCCCGGCAAGATCGGCAAGGATCGGAAATCGTCTCACCCGCACCCTGACAGGACGGACAGGTCCGCTCAACAGTGAAAAAGCCTTGCTGAGCGCGCACCTTACCGCGTCCACCGCACCCAGAACAGGTAACAGGCTGGCTACCTTTTTCAGCACCGCTTCCAGAGCAAAGCTCACAGGTCGCAGAAATATCAGCGACGATATCCTTGGTACATCCTGAGAACGCTTCATCTAGATCGATATCCAAATCATAGCGCAAATCTGCGCCATGACGAGACTGACCAGCTCTGGACTGGCCACCAGAAAACTCAGAGAACATTTGCTCAAAAATATCTGAAAAACCGCCACCAAAGCCGCCGAAGCCCGCACCACCTCCACCAGCTGACTGTTCAAAAGCCGCATGGCCAAGTTGATCATAAGCGGCTCGCTTCTGGCTATCTCTTAGCACTTCGTAGGCCTCACTGGCCTCACGGAAACGCTCTGCCGCCGCGTCATCATCTGGGTTCCGGTCAGGATGATTAGCCATTGCGAGCTTCCGGTAAGCTGACTTAATGGTTTTATCATCTGCGTCCCGGTTGACGCCCAGAACCTCATAGAAATCACGTTTCGACATTAATCGGTTCTGCCCTGCAGTTTCAGACCATTAACGAGAGTTTTGGTGGTGCTTCAGCTATTTTACATCCGAATAGAATCAGGCTTTCTTAGCATCTTTGTCATCATCAACCTCTTCAAACTCGGCATCCACCACATCATCATTATCTTGGCTCGTGTTTGTATCATCACCTTGCGCGCCGGCCATATCCTGTTCACCTTGATAGGCCGCTTCGCCGAGCTTCATTAATACAGCTGACAGCGCTTCAGATTTTTCTGAAATCTGCTGATCATCTTCCCCTTCCAGGACTGTCTTAAGCTCGGCAATTGCAGCTTCCACATCAGCTTTCATTGCCGAGTCAGCCTTATCACCCAAATCATCTAAGGATTTCTGTGCGCCATGCACTAAGGCTTCGGCCTGATTACGGGCCTCAACCTTTTCCCTGCGCTCTTTATCCTGCTCAGCATAAGTTTCGGCATCCTGAACCATCTGTTCAATCTCGTTATCATCAAGTCCACCAGATGCTTTAATGCTAATTGCCTGCTCTTTTCCAGTTGCCTTATCTTTGGCGCTGACTTTAACAATTCCATTTGCATCAATGTCAAAGGTTACTTCAATTTGTGGCACCCCGCGCGCAGCCGAAGGTATACCTTCTAAGTTAAACTGACCAAGAAGCTTGTTGTCAGACGCCATTTCACGTTCGCCCTGATAAACAGAAATCGTCACGGCTGATTGATTGTCATCAGCTGTTGAAAAAACTTGACTTTTCTTTGTTGGAATTGTTGTGTTGCGATCAATTAAACGTGTAAACACGCCACCAAGTGTTTCAATTCCCAGTGACAAGGGTGTCACGTCCAAAAGCAGGACGTCTTTTACATCACCAGTCAGCACCCCTGCCTGTATTGCCGCCCCGCTGGCAACAACTTCATCAGGATTTACACCCCGGTGCGGCTCCTTACCGAAAAATTTTTCTACAGTTTCGATAATTTTTGGCATTCTCGTCATGCCACCAACTAGTATCACCTCGTCGATTTCGCTAGTTGAAACACCAGCGTCCTTCAATGCCTTCTTACATGGCTCAAGAGAACGCTTGACGAGTTTGTCAACAAGCTGTTCCAGCTTTGAGCGGCTCATCTTAACATTCAGATGCTTAGGTCCTGTTTGGTCGGCAGTGATGAAAGGTAGATTGACCTCTGTTTGTGTTGTGCTGGATAGCTCAATCTTTGCTTTTTCAGCAGCTTCTTTGAGGCGCTGCAGAGCCATCCTATCAGAGCGTAAATCGATACCTTGTTCAGCCTTGAACTCATCTGCTAGAAAATCGATTACAACCTGATCAAAATCTTCGCCGCCAAGGAAGGTATCACCATTTGTTGATTTTACCTCAAATACGCCATCACCGATCTCAAGAATGGACACGTCAAACGTGCCGCCCCCAAGGTCAAACACTGCAATAGTGCCAGTTTCCTTTTTGTCCAATCCATAAGCAAGGGCCGCCGCTGTAGGCTCATTGATGATCCGCAGCACTTCAAGACCGGCAATTTTACCAGCATCCTTTGTGGCCTGTCGTTGCGCATCATTGAAATAAGCTGGTACTGTAATCACAGCTTGATCGACATCTTCACCCAAAAAGGCCTCAGCATCCTCTTTAAGTTTCCTCAAAATGAAGCTCGACATTTGAGATGGTGAGTATTCTTCACCATCAACCTCAATCCATGCATCACCATTTTTTGCCGACTTCACTTCGTAAGGCACCAGGTCAGAGAATTCTTTAATTGCTGGTTCATCGGCACGGCGTCCAATTAGTCTCTTAACAGCAAAAATTGTTTTCTCAGGATTGGTCACTGCCTGACGCTTAGCAGGCTGCCCAACAAGACGCTCCCCATCGTCCGCGAAACCGATCATTGATGGAGTAGTACGAGACCCTTCAGCGTTCTCAATAACGCGTGTGTCCTTTCCGTCCATGACCGCAACACAAGAATTTGTTGTTCCCAGATCAATACCTATCACTCTTCCCATTTTCTGATGTCCTTCTTAAGTTCTGGTTCCAGAAATTTTCATTTAGAGCCGCACAAAAATAGATGCTTGATGTATATAAGAACTGTTTTCACCGATACAAGAGGCAGGCAAATTCTAACAATGGCCCAAAAGTAACGAACCAGCGTGTCAGTCTTAAGCAGTTTCTGAAGTTTCAGGCTCTACTGCCTTAGATACACCAACCATGGCCGGACGTATCAACCTATCGTGCAGCAGATAACCTAGCTGTACAACCTGAACAACTGTTCCTGGCTCCACTTCATTTGTTGGCACCTCAAACATTGCCTGATGCAAATTGTAATCAAATTTTTCGCCTTCGGGATTGATTTTGCTAATCCCGTGCCGCTCTAAAACAGACGCAACCTCACGACCAGTCATGTCAACACCAATCAAAATGTTTTTTAACGTTTCGTCCATCTCGTCTTTATTTTCAGGGATTAAGGAAATTGCTTTTTCCAAATTGTCTACAGAGGCAAGCAAGTCGCGAACAAAAGAAAAAATTCCATATTTTTTTGCTGCTACCACCTCTCGCTCTGTTCGTTTCCGTAAGTTCTCATTATCCGCCATCACCCGAAGAAGCTGGTTTCTTAGCTCCTCTACTTCAGGCTCCAGGTCAGCACCATCATCTGTATCAACTGAGGACTCCAGTGGTACCTCGTTTTCAATAGGACTTGTTTTGGGTGTGATACTATCTGAAGCGTGACTTCCCTCAGGCTGGTCAGCCTGACTAAAATCGTCCTGTGCTGAATCAGACTTCGATGGCTCAGCTTTATCAGTGCTACTTGTCATATTGACCCTCATTCTCTAACGATATCTCACTTTCAAACACAGAAACTGCCTAACAGCAGGTCAGCACTAGATGTACTGGTTGATTTGAATTAGCGATCCAAAATGTGGGGACAAAACTCCCAGATGCCAAGTAGAGATTGGACATTTTTTATGTTTTTTTTTAAACTGGTGCCTGAAGAAGAATTCAGCAAAGACTGTTTTATGAAGCAAAAACCTTTCAATGATAATCTTGTTATGGCGTCGATAGAAAGTCTATATGAGCAAGCCAGCCACACAGATCGTCCAAATACAGATGGCTTACGGCGTCACAATCTTAGAGACCTTCCTATTATTGGAAGCTTACCTGTGCAAATAGGCCAGCAGGAGGTAGCAAGTGAATATGATGATATTGTGCTGAGCGGGCGTTTGCATGCGGCATTTGCGGATGATAACGCTACCAAATTTGCTGCTGAAATAGATGCAGATAAAGAGCAGGAGGCCAATCCATTTCTGGAGATTAGACAGGCCGTTATCGCTGCTGGGAACAAAAATAATCAGAAACTTGAGCAGCCAGAACCCTCAGCACAGGAAAAATCAGACCCTGATACAGCTAACACAAACACGCCCACTTCAGTGCTTCCAGATGAACAAGAGGTTAGATCCAAAGAGCATACATTTGCCAAACATCTAGCTAATTTGATCGATGCTGAAATTGAAAGGCGCATGGCAGTTCGAATGCAAGCTATAAAGAAACCCTCAAACAAAGACACATCTGCTAAAAAAACAAGTCCAAAGCAGAGAAACGTTGCAAAAACATCAAAAACAACTAAAGAAAAAGCCGCGCGCAAATCCGCATCAAAAAGACAGTCTACCGCAAAACGGACAAAACCGAAATGAACATTAAAGTTGCCTGTCCTCATTGTCAGGTCGTTGGTGTAGTTCCTGAGAATTTAAAATATGCCAGTGACTGGCCAGTTGCCTGTCATCACTGCCATCAACATTATTATGTGCCTGTTGTGGCCTCGCCAGCACCCCTGTCCCAACAAATCGAGCTGCGTTGTTCAGATTGTGGGCGCAAGACTTCATTCGATAAGGACATCCACAAATCAGCTATCGATGGGAAATTTCCTCTGTTTTGCCCTGATTGCCATGCCCCTCTACCTAAGCTGCAAAATGAAATTGTTGAGCTTTATCAGACAGAGGAAGGCTATTTTGATGCTAAGCAGGCTATTGGGATGCGAACGGGGCTCGCTTTCGTTTTTTTAGGTTTTTTTATAGTCAGTATATCAGTCATGGCAGCACATGAGGGTTTGATCAGCCGGGAATGGCTTGATGCAATTTTTCTGCATATTCCTGACTACGCTATTGTTTCAAGCTATTTTACAGCTATGTTGGCACCTAGCTGAGGAAACGGGCAATAGCCTTGCTTGTATAATCCACCATTGGAATGATTCGCGCATAATTCATGTGACGCGGTCCAATGACGCCAACCGCACCAATAATTTTTCTATCGGCGTTCCGGTAAGGCGACAGGACAACCGAGCAGCCTGTTTCAGAGAATAAATCATGTTCAGAGCCAATAAATATTTGCAGGCCATCTGCTGAAATGACAGACTGCATCAGCTGAGTCGCATGGCTTTGCATCTCCAACTTATCAAACAACATGCGGACCCGCGCTAAATCATCTACAACTTTGACATCTTGAAGCAAATTGGCCTGCCCATTCAGGATCAATGAGGCCTCATCACTTGAGTCTTCGTCAGACCAACTGGCCAGACCCCGCCCGATTAAATCACTAGTTAAAAGGTCAAGTTCTGCCTTATGATGAAGTCGATCCTGTTCGGCCAGTTGGACGATTGATGAAAGGGGTTTTCCCTTGTAATGACCATTCATGTAGTTAGACGCTTCAACAAGACAATGAGGAGGAATACCAGCAGGCATTTCAATTAGGCGGTTCTCAACATGCCCATTCGAGAATACGAGAATCACCAGAATTTTCGTGTTTTGAACGGGCACAAATTCAATATGATTTACAGATAAATCAACGCTTGGAGCCATTACAAGGGCTGCACATTTAGACAAACCGGATAAGGCAAGACTTGCTTTATCTAACGCCTGATTCACAGACAGCCCGTCACCTACAGCCAACGATTCATATTTTGCTGCACTGTCTACCGAAAGAGTGTTTCTCAATTCCATTAATCCATCAACAAACAAACGCAAACCAGCATGTGTAGGTAGCCTGCCTGATGATGTATGAGGTGAAAATAACAATCCCGCACCTTCAAGCTCTGCCATAATGGCCCGAACAGATGCCGATGATAATCCAATCTCTGGATGAGATGAAATCACACCTGATCCGACAGGCGTTCCTGTCTCAAGGTAGTTATTGACAATGATATTGAAAATTTCCTGACTTCTCTTGGTTATTTCCAAAACAGGAAGTGAGGTCATGGGGATACCCTATTTTCTGCGGCTATGTTATGACTTTTAGAAGTTAACATAACTGTGTTTTGTTTTGCTGCAAAATTTTTCTGCAGACAGCACGTGGTAAAGGCAACAGCGTAAAATGACTTCTCTCCGTCCTTCCGGCCGTACAGCAGAACAAATGCGGTCAGTCAGTATTGAGCCCCATTTTTCACCTTATGCGGAAGGATCCTGTCTGATCAGGTTTGGCCAAACACATGTAATTTGCACAGCATCTGTTGACGAACGCGTGCCCTCTTTTCTACGGGGAACCGGGCAGGGCTGGGTAACAGCTGAATATGGCATGCTTCCAAGGGCAACACATTCACGTATGGAACGCGAAGCTGCGAGAGGCAAACAGTCTGGTCGAACGCAAGAAATTCAGCGTCTAATCGGAAGATCTTTGCGGGCTGTCACGGATCTAAGTGCTCTTGGTGAACGCCAGATTAAAATTGACTGTGATGTTATTCAGGCTGATGGCGGAACCCGAACCGCTTCGATCACAGGTGCCTGGATAGCGTTATCACTTGCCTGTGAGGTGCTGCTCCAAAAAGGAGCAGCTTCCAGCTTTCCGCTGCGCGATCAGGTTGCTGCCGTGTCCTGCGGGATAACAGAAGAAGGGACTGTTCTGGATTTGGATTATGATGAAGACAGCAGCGCCCACACTGATGCGAATTTCGTTTTGACAGCAACCGGTGGAATTGTTGAAATTCAGGGCACAGCTGAACATACACCTTTCTCACCAGAACAGTTCAGCCAGATGCTCCGTCTTGCCCAAAACGGCTGCGCTGAGTTATTTCCGCTGCAGCTAAGCGCATCGCGTCAACCACGACCAGCCAACTGAATATTTTAACAACAGGACTGTATTGAAAGATGAGTCGAGTTTTGAATAATAAGGATAGACTTGTGATTGCCAGTCACAATCAGGGCAAAGTCGCTGAAATTGCTGATTTGCTACGCCCGCTGGAGATTGATATTGTTGGAGCTCGCGAGCTGGGGCTAGATGAGCCAGAGGAAACCGGCCAGACTTTCATTCAAAATGCTGTCTTAAAGGCAGAGCTTGCTGCAAAAGCAGCACAATTGCCTGCATTAGCGGATGATTCAGGTCTTGTCGTAAATGCTCTTGGCGGTGCGCCGGGCATTTATTCCGCTCGCTGGGCAGGTCCTGAAAAGGATTTTGCTCATGCTATGCGCCGCGTGAGCGAAGCGCTGCTTCTTGGTAACAATCCAGATAGAAGCTGTTCATTTGTTTGTGCATTGGCACTGGCCTGGCCTGATGGTCACACAGAAAGTTTTGAAGGACGAGTCAATGGCAGCGTCACCTGGCCAGCCAGAGGGCAGAATGGGTTTGGATATGACCCGATTTTCACGCCACTTGGCCGCCAGCAGACATTTGGCGAAATGGACCCATCGGAAAAACATGCGATGAGCCATCGTGCGGATGCCTTTGCCCAACTCCTCAGCGCATGCCTGAAAAGCTGAACTTGAAAACTTATCCGCTCAGTCTCTATGTGCATTGGCCATTTTGTCTGGCAAAATGCCCTTATTGTGACTTCAATTCTCATGTGGCAGAGAAAATTGACACCGCCGCTTGGAAATGGGCGCTCCTATCAGAACTAGACTTCAGAGCAAGACAAGCTGCTGAGGCCTTTTCAGTCGATCACAGAGACATCGAATTGAAAAGTCTTTTTTTTGGGGGCGGGACACCGTCATTAATGCCCCCCCAGATTACAGCTGACATCATAGATTGTGCAGCTGGTCTATTCAAAATGGCAGATAATATCGAAATTACGGCAGAAATGAATCCAACTTCTGTTGAGACAGAAAAATTAAGCGCCTTTGCGGATGCTGGCATAAATCGTGTGTCCGTCGGGATACAGTCATTAGATGAAACCGGGCTAAAATTTTTGGGTAGAGAACATAACACAAAAGAGGCTCTATCCGCTATTACTGCTGCCAAAAAATATTTCCCTTCCGTATCCGCTGATCTGATTTATGGTCTACCAGAACAGACACATTCAAATTGGAAAGAACAACTTAACAATTTGCTAAGCTTTGAGCTAGGGCATATATCCTGCTACCAACTCACCATTGAAACAGGAACCATATTTCATACCAGAGCCAGGAAAGGCGATGTTTTGACCGCAAATAATGATGCAGTTGCCCATTTATATATGGTGACAGAAGAAGTGCTGAGCGAAGCTGGCCTTCATGCTTATGAGATTTCAAATTATGCAAAACTTGGGCAGGCTTCTGCGCATAATGTGAATTATTGGAAAGCGGGTGACTGGCTGGCAATCGGGCCTGGCGCACATGGTCGAATGACAACAGATAACGGACGCTTTCATATTGCAAATAGAAAAAGCCCTGATGGCTGGCTTTCAGATGTTACCAAAAATGGTCATGGCTGTGAGACACAAATTATAGAGCCCATGTATCAGAGCTTTGAAGAATATTGGATGATGGGCCTGCGCTTATGTGAAGGCAGGCCTATGACGCCGCCACCAGCATTTGGTGGTGCAGATTTTATTCTTCATCAGGACTGGCTGAATATTTTTATCCAAGAAGGGTGGCTGGAAATAGATAACGGCACTGTGCGAACAACTCTGCACGGGCGGTTGCGGCTAAACACTATCTTGACTCGACTGTTAGATGTGCCAGAAAGTGAGCTCAGGGCTGAAAAGAGTTGATTTTATTATCGCTGATCCGAAACAGCTCATAGTCACGTTGGTTACGTCCATCAGGCAATAAATTGAACTGGCCACTAAATCCTTGAAAGCCTTGCTTGCGAATCAAGCTAGCACGCCAATCTATATCTTTAGGACGCATTTGAGTTGAGGCTGATTTGGTTAGTTTTTGAGTCATCTCCTGTTTTGTCAAAGCAATTAACGCGAAGGCATCAAAACCAAGGCGCACAAGAGTATTTGAGGGCTTATTGAACACAGACTGCCAATGCTTTTCAAACTCTCCTGACGGCGGCAGACTTGCTTGGGTAATGATGCTACCTTGCAATGACGGTTCACTGACAAGATCTGTCCTGGTCCATAAATCTGTTCCTAGATAAGTCACTCTTTCAGGATCAAGATCATAAAAAGCCAATACAGGGGCTGTGCGTAATATGAAATCAGGCTGTCCTGCTAAAATCAGCACATCATATGCTGGTTCAGGCAAAGGCTCACCATCTGTTGCTGGCTTTCTGTAACGGCTAAAATTTTTTATAGCCTCTTTTAACCTGTCATCATCAGCCAGAACGGGTGGGGGGAGCACCGTGGTCTGCGCAGGCCGCAAACCAAACTGGGAAAGTCGTTTAACAGCATGCCCAAGAATTTGTCTCCCAAAAGGATCTTCTGATGCCAATATAGCAATTCTTGTCTTTTTTTCACCAACAGCAAAACCCAATAAATGGTCAATCTGTTGTTCGGGCAGATAGCCTAACACCCAGTTCCCCGGTGAGGCTGACTGGACATTATTTGAAAGTGCAAGAACCGGAATAGACGAAGCAGCTAATATTGGACGTGCTTTTTGAACAGCTGATGTGAACAAAGGACCAACAACAATATCCACATCTGAGGCAACAGCTCGACGCGCAGACTGTTCTGCCTGTGAGCCGCCTTTTGTATCAAAAAAAACAATATCTATTTCGGGATCCCGTATTTGAAACAACGCCATCTCTGCACCGCCAGCTATATCTCTGCCCAGTGTTTCGAAGTTACCTGAGAAAGGCAATAAAAACCCAACTCGCAACTTAGTAACAGCTTTTTGAGGCAAACTGAACGATTGAGCTGGCAACGAATCTCTTGGCTGTTTTGTCTTTAACAAGCCAAGTGCTGCATTCAATGCCTCTTCAGCAAGGCGGCTGCGCACATTGTCAACAGGCAAGGAGACAGCAGGCCTGTTCGCTACTAAAGCAACTTCCTCAATCTGAGTGATTTGCTCTTCTTCAACTTGATCAATAAGGTCCCCAACAATATCAGGCACATCTGCCTGCCTGAGTTGGGGGACGGACCCGTCCTGCAAAGGCGCTCTCTCAGCTGTCGTTTGATCAAACGGAGTGGATGGCTGACAGGAAGTCAACAATATTAAGCAAACCACACCTACCACAAAGCTGTAAATTTTTGTTTTTCTGTTACTTTTAAACATGAACGAAAAATATCCTGTTGACAGCTCAACTTTCATGTCCGTCTATAGTGCCGCTATGTCACAATTGTGGCAAAGAGAAAATTAAAACAATTAGTGAAGAATTCAGACTAGGCGCTAAAACAAAGTGAAAAAAAATGCTGATAATTATATCAACGCCAATAGGTAATTTAGCAGATATCACACAACGCGCTGCACAGATGCTGGCACAGGCAGATATTATTGCTTGTGAGGATACGCGCCAAACGCGCAAGCTACTCGGTCTACTGAGCATTTCATCTTCAGCCGAATTATGGGCCTATCATGATCACAATGGGGCAAAGGTACGACCGAAGCTGATTAATGTCATGAAAGCGGGTCAACAAGTTGCCTTAACCAGTGATGCAGGAACTCCCCTGATTTCAGACCCAGGATACAAGCTAGTCACAGCATGCCTGGAAAATGATATCCCTGTAACAGCTGCGCCAGGTCCGACAGCCCCTATTGTAGCCCTCACCCTTTCTGGACTCCCTAGCGATAGATTTTCATTCCAGGGTTTTGTCCCTCAAAAGAAAAAAGCAGCCAGAGATGCACTGGAGGAAAGTCGCCTTTTAACAATGACGCAAATTTGGTTCGAAACCCCAAAAAGGCTTGCCGCAACCCTCAAAATGATGGCTGGAATCTATGGCAACAGATATTGTGTTATTGCGCGTGAGCTTACAAAGCTGCACGAAACACTTTATCGGGGCATGCTAGCCGATCTATCTAAACAGTTTGAGAGTGCCCCTATTTTAAAGGGTGAGCTGGTTTTACTGGTAGAAGGTGCAGATAAACACGCCACTCAGGTCAGTATTGAAAAAATTAGCAAACTGCTTCGCGCGCGCATGAACAAGATGAGCTTGCGCGATGCAGTAAATGAAGTAGAAGATTTTTCCGGCCTGCCCCGCAAACAGATATATCAGCTCGCTTTGTCAGTAAGTAAAAATGAAACATAAAGCCTGTGTATATCAAAAATGTAAAATGAACGGTAAAGTATGAATTGCACGACGTCAGGAATAGTAATGAACACATGATCCCAATAAATACAGACACTGCGTAAATAGAGGTTGGAAAGAGTTTGATTGCCTCATCTCTTGGAACCCGGTTCTAAAAGACTATAGCTAGATGCTCTAGCGTTATAAAAAACCTTTCAGAGAGATTGAACTCTTCATGAAGAAACACACAGGACTCTGGTTTCATAAATTCACTCTTACCTGCATAAAAAGCTTCCAACAGAATGGCCCTGTTTGGCAACTCCATTTTCAGCCCAGACGCAAGACCCAAAAATAGATCATATTCAAGTTTTTCACTGAAGTATCACAAAAATCAGCAATCAGTCTCTAGAGACGTTGGCTCATATTTCACCAAATATTAGACCCAACAGAAAAATTCATATCCAAGATATAGTTTCAAAACGGCTTGGAGCTTGGCAACGCCAAAGAGTTGCTGTAAATAATTAGGAATTATATCTTGCAACGCAAACCGGATGAGCATAGCCAGATAACTACGACTAATGCTATCCTCAGAAAGACTTAACACCTATGTTTCGACAGTTTTTGATCCCCGGCTTCATGCTACTTTTGTCATCATTTGCCCTGACAAGTTGTATTGAAACTGCGGTCGGGCTCGGCACCGCTGCCGTGGCGGCTTCGACTACAGAAAAAGGATTTTCAACATCTGTTTCAGATACGGTGATTGAAGCCAAACTGACAGATAAATTTATTAAGAACGATGCTTCTCTTGTTAAGGGAGTTGAGAGCTCTGTGAGCAATGGTGCTGTTTTGATGACAGGCAAGCTAGACACTCATGACCAGAAAATTTTGGCAACGCGTCTAGCATGGGAAATCAAGGGCGTAAAAGAAGTGATAAATGAGATCCAAATTGTTAGCGACAAATCTCTAAAAACCACAGCAAAAGATTTGGCTGCCAGTGCGCAATTGCGTGCTTCTCTTATTGGTGATCAAGAAATCTCTTCATTGAATTATTCAATTGATGTTGTGAATGGCATTGTCTATCTGTCTGGTGTTGCGGAAAATGAAAAAGAGCTTGAGCGTGTGATAACGCATGCTCAAGCGCTACGCTTTGCTAAAAAGGTGGTCAACTACATCATTTTATCAACTGACAAACGAGACTGAAACCAAATGCCTCTGCATGTGGCCCTTCAGATGGATCCGATCGAAAAACTGGATGTCACAGGCGATACAAGTTTTGCGCTCGGGCTGGAAGCTCAGGCAAGAGGTCATCATTTATGGTATTATACTCCTGACCAGCTTAGCTATGAGGAGGGGCAAATATCTGCCTACGGACAAACCCTGACATTATTTGATAATTCTGATGAATTCTTTGAGACAGGGGCGCTGGAAAAGCGGCAGTTACTTGATATGGATGTGGTTTTGATGCGTCAAGATCCACCCTTTGATATGGCGTATATCACCGCAACACATCTTTTGGAAATGTTGCCCGCAAAAACCTTAGTCGTAAATAATCCAGCCGAGGTGCGAAATGCACCAGAAAAACTTTTTGTAACCCAATTTGCAGACCTGATGCCACCCACTGTAATCAGCCGCGATTTAAATGTTATTCGCGCATTCAGAACAAAATACAAGGATATAATTATAAAACCTCTTTATGGAAATGGTGGTGCAGGAGTTTTCCGGCTTCGACCTGACGATCAGAATTTAAATGCCTTGCTTGAAATGTTTTTTTCACAAAACCGCGAACCTATAATGGCACAGGCTTTTCTTCCAGAGGTCAGAAAGGGAGATAAAAGAATAATTTTGGTAAATGGCCAGCCTGCGGGCGCTATCAACCGTATTCCACAAGATGGTGAAGCACGGTCAAACTTGCATGTTGGGGGCACTGCATGTGATGTTGAGCTTTCTGAGCGCGATTACCAAATCTGTGAGCGAATTGGTCCTGAATTGAGGCAGAGGGGATTACTTTTTGTGGGTATCGATGTTATTGGTGATTATCTCACAGAAATAAATGTCACATCGCCAACAGGCGTTCGGGAAATACATCGTTTCACAGGCATTAATTGTGCGACTCAACTTTGGGAAGTCGTTGAAGAAAATCTTGCAAATCATTATACAAATGGCTCAGTGAAACTAGATACCAAGCATAATAACTGACCAGCCATCGCTAAATCAGCTGTTATTGTAAGAATTCTGATAATTATGTTAAAACCGCAGGTGAATAGGCTGTGTTCATCCATCTCTAGAGAAAGCCTGCCGCTCTACCGCTAAAGCAATATCTTTCTTAGTTTCAGATAAATTAATCTTATATGGGATTATGTTTCAGCATCAGCTAGTGCGTGGAGACATCGGCCCAAGGGGCTCGCCGCCAAGAATATGCATGTGCAGATGAGGAACCTCCTGATGACCATTCTGTCCTGTATTAGCAATCAGGCGAAATCCTGATTCTGCAACGCCTGCATGGTGGGCCACACGACCCAGCGCCGCTACAAATGCAGCCTGTTCCTCTGCTGGAGCGTGTGCTGCAAAATCAGCCATGTCCACATAGGAACCTTTTGGTATTACCAGAATATGAACAGGGGCTTGTGGTTGAATATCTGAAAAACTCAGTGTGTGTGGGCATTCATCGATCTTATCACAGGGAATTTCACCGCGCAGAATGCGAGCAAATATATTTTGATCATCATAGGCAGGTCGGCTCATAATTGGCTCCTTAAGACTAGAAAATTTTTGTTTATTAACGCTGGCGGCTTTGTTTTTCAGCAAGGCCAGAGGTACCTTGTCTGCGATCGAGCTCCTGCCAAACATCCTGTGGATCAATGTCAGCCACCGCCCATACCACAAGGAGATGATATAATAAATCGGCTGATTCAGCGGTTAATTTGACCTTATTATGGTTCAATGCTTCAATTAGCACTTCTGTTGCCTCTTCACATAATTTTCGAGCTGGATTTGCAGGTGCATTTGCAAACAGCTGGGCCGTATAACTGTCGTCAGGTGACTCATCTTTACGGCTTGCAATAACGTCATAAAGCCTGTCAAGGCTATGTCTTAGATCAACTTTGTTAATCTGATCTGCCATCTGTCTTTTCACCTCTCAGCCTTTATCAGAATTCATGCGGCGCACAGGTACGCCAGCTTCCTGCATTGCTAATTTTGCCTCATCAATTGTGAATTGTCCAAAATGGAACACAGATGCAGCGAGAACAGCACTGGCATGTCCTTCCAGGACAGCTTGTGCGAAGTGCTCAGGCTGGCCGGCTCCGCCTGATGCGATCACAGGTATATTAACTGCATCACTAACCGCTCGTGTGAGTGGAAGATCAAAACCGTCCTGAGTGCCATCACCACGCATTGAAGTCAGCAAAATTTCACCAGCACCCAAGTTGGCGGCTTGATCAGCCCAAATAACCGCGTCAATGCCTGTAGGTTGCCGCCCACCATGTGTAGTAACTTCAAACATACCAGTCTCATTTAACCGCGCATCAATTGCTAGAACAACGCATTGACTACCAAATTTGTCTGCAGCACGCGCAATCAGGCCGGGGTCTTTAACTGCCGCAGAATTAATAGAGACTTTATCAGCGCCACATAGAAGCAATTTGCGAAAATCACTAACTTTACGTACACCTCCGCCAACAGTAAGTGGCATGAAGCATTGATCTGCCGTCCGGGAAATCACTTCATAAATTGTCTCACGACCCTCATGAGTTGCCGTGATATCCAAAAAGCATAACTCATCGGCACCAGAGGCATCATAAATACGTGCCTGTTCAACGGGATCACCTGCATCAACTAAATTAACAAAATTGACGCCTTTGACTACACGACCTTCATGCACATCAAGACAAGGTATAACACGCGCGCTTAACATAGCTCTCCTTTGGCCGCTGCAAGGGCCTGTTTCAGAACAATACGCCCATCATACAGGGCCCTTCCTATGATCACCCCCTCAAGGCCTTTATGCGCTAATGCTGCGCAGGCAGAGATATCTCCAAGCCCACGCACACCTCCAGACGCAATAACGGGGATAGACACAGCAGACGCCAGATCTGACGTAGCTTGTGCATTCACTCCAGTCAATGCGCCATCGCGCGTAATATCTGTAAAAATAACTGCTGCCACGCCACAATCTTCAAATCGGCGCACAAGATCAACAGTCTTAACCTGACTTGTTTCAAGCCAACCCTCAGCCGCAACCATTCCCTCGCGTGCATCTGCACCAACCGCAATCTGCCCTGGAAAAGACGATGCTGCTTCTTTCACCAGTTCAGGGTCCTTCAAGGCCATTGTACCCAGAACGACACGACTAATTCCTATAGACAGCAATGTCTCGATGTTCTTCATTGTTCGGATGCCACCCCCCAACTGCACCTTCACACCAGTTTTTAGGATTTCTTTCACAGCGAGGTTGTTTCGGCTTTCACCAGCCACAGCACCGTCGAGGTCTACAACATGGATCCATTTACACCCCGAATCAGCAAATTTTTTGGCTTGTGCGCCTGGGTCTGGAGCATAAACTGTTAGCTTATCAAAATCGCCTTGAAACAGGCGGACAGCCTGACCTTCTTTCAAATCGATTGCTGGATAAAGTGTGATCATAAAACAAAAATGCTTTCTGTTGAGAAAACAGACGTTATCGCGTCTGCAAAAGTTTACTGAAGTACAGGCCAGGAATAAATTCATCACCAACATAAGCATAAAACGGATTTGTGCCAAATTGCTGGTACCCACGCAGACGGAAAGCCCGGATAGCCCTGTCCTGTGTTGCCCGAACATCGAGATTCAAAATCTTGAATCCTTCTGACAGAGCAAAGTCCTCTGCCTCAGCAACCAGCTTTCCAGCAAGGCCGTGGCCTCTTGCCCAAGGGGCTAAAAAAAAAGTCCTCAGTTGGCATGCAAGTGCCTGTGCCTCATTATTGCGGGGTGGGCTAACGATCTGGCATGAACCAGCAATTACATGATCCAACTTTCCTAGAAACAAGGTCACATTAGGAATGAGTAGCGCACCGCGCCAATAATCTTCCAGAACTGTGCGCGGGGGAGGTGCCAGCCAACCAAAGCCACCACCAGCATCAATCGCTTCTTCTGTTGCATCACAAAGTTCAGAAATGTCGTAGGCATTAAGTTCTGTGACCATTTCAACAGTCACGAGAGGCTGTCTGCCCTCGGGGGGGTAAGTCATTTACGCCACCACTTTTTCGATTGGTTCATTATCAAGGCTGCCATTTGAGAAACTCCTGCAAAAAACACTGGCCAGCTTGCTGGCTTTTTTCAGGGTGAAATTGCGTAGCAATTACATTTTCGTGCCCAATCACAGCTGCCACGTCCACACCATATGCAGCTGTGGCCAGACAATGCGATGGTTGGGCTAGCTGAAATATATAGCTATGTACAAAATAAACCTGCATCTGAGTTTGCATTTGCGCCAAAACAGGATGATTAGGCTGATGAAGCTGCAAGTGGTTCCAGCCCATATGCGGAATTTTCAAAGTGGACAGATTCTGTTTGTCCAACTTCTCGCCAAGATGGATCACATCACCCGGAATCCAGCCCAAGCCGGGAATAGCTTTGCCGCCCTCATTACCCAAATCAGCGAGAAGCTGCATGCCAACACATATGCCAAGAAATGGTCGTGCCCGCGCCCTAACCAGATCGTTTAAAGTGTCAATCATGTCCTCTATTGCAGACAAGCCAGCATAACAGTCAGCAAAATGACCAACACCTGGTAAAATAATTCGGTCGCAGCTTTTTAAATCGGGTGCTAGAGTAACTCTTTCAATTTTATCATCAGGGCAGGCAACTGAGGCTGCCTGACGAATAGCATTCTGGACAGAATGTAGATTACCTGACCCATAATCTATAATTCCAATTTTCATCTGACCCCTATTTTATAAAGATCCGCCTAACACGCCTTTTGTTGACGGTATGCGCCCGTCACCACGGGGATCAATTTCAGTAGCTTGGCGCAAAGCACGGGCCAGAGCCTTGAAACAGCTTTCAATAATATGGTGTGTGTTTTCGCCATATTCATTTTTCACATGCAAGGTCAACCCTGCACTCATTGCAAAGGCCTGAAACCATTCTCGAAATAATTCGGTTTCCATAGTACCAAGTTTTTCCGCAGGTAAATCAACCTGCCAAACCAAAAATGGTCGGCCAGATACATCCAAAACTACTCGGCTGAGACATTCATCCATAGGCACATAGCTGTTCGCATAGCGGTTAATTCCCACACGTTTGTCAAGGGCCTTGTCCAAGGCTGCGCCAATAGCCCATCCTGTATCTTCGGTAGTGTGGTGGTCATCGATATGTAAATCACCCTTTGCTTTAAGGGTGATATCCATGAAGCTGTGTCGGGCAAGTTGTTCCAGCATGTGATCAAGAAACCCAATGCCTGTGTTGATATCAGCCTGGCCAGTGCCGTCAATATTCAGAGTTACAGATATCTGTGTTTCTTTGGTTTTTCTTTCAATTTGCGCATTACGTGACATGGCAGTCCGCCTTACTCTATTGTGAACTTGTTCACCATTTGAGTGACGTGATAACAGCTTTCCATAAAAAATGCCAGATGAAGCTCACGCCTTATCAGGGGACGCTTCGTCCACACTAAATGAAATATAAGCAGATAATTTACCTGTTCCTAACTGGTTGTTCAGGACTTCATTTAAGTCTGAACACTGCATGTCAGACAGCCGGTCAATGTTCTGTGCCAGCACATTAGCCAAAAATGTTGCTTCAGCTGATAGGCCACCTGTCTTCATTGTTGGGTTTGGGTGCGACATCTGCGCTAAATATTTCAACTGCTCAGCATCATCCCATATCAATCCAAACCAGACACATATCTGGTCAACGAAAGCCGGTGAGGGCTTGCCCCTTTGACCGTGCTCAAGTGCTGAAATATAGGCGGCTGACACGCCCAGAACTTCTGCCTGTTCTTGCAAAGTCGCGCCTATTTGGCGGCGTAATTGTCTCGATTTAAGGCCAAAAGGAGTCATTTTATCTTTTCACGCTGACGTTTCAAACGGATGTACAATGCACCCTTTCCGCCATCTTTTGGCTGGGCATATGAGATGGCATTTAAATGGTAGCACAACGGCGCATCTTTCAACCACTCCGGGACCTTCTCACGCAGAATGCCATGTCCGTCGCGGCCCTTTCCAGTGATAATCAACACATACCGAAAGTTTTTCTGCACAGCACTGCCAATGAAGGCTTTAACTTTTTTTTGTGCTTGTTCTTGCGATAGACCATGTAAATCTAATCTATCTTCTATAGGCACCTGACCACGTTGCATCCGACGAGCTGATGTCCTGTCTACACCGGACATTTCACCCAGCCGAAAGTCCGCTAGCATTGTTTTATCAGATGATGTTTTAGTTTTTGCTTGACCAGTTTGAACAGACTGGGAGCGATCAGTCAAACTTGCTTTCAGTCGCCCTGTCTTGGCGTCACCTCTCTGCTTCGGTGTTTGAAAAGCTGGCTGCGGGTTCATTCTTCTGACGCTTTGGGTCACTTTTTCCCAAAGCATCTTATCATCATCATGCCGCCCTGTAGGATCTAGCGGAATGTCTTTGCCATTGTGTCCCATAAATGCCTTTTTTGGGTAAATTCTGTTCTCATGGCAGATGCCTTTTAGATTCAATCAGCTGTCAACCTCATTTTGTGTTTCAACCAGCTTCCAATTTGGGTCGCCCAATTGTGTATCACGTTCAAAAATCCAGATATCAGTAATAACGGCCCGTTCTTCTGATTCATCCTCGACTATATCTCCAGCATTGTTTTTAACTGTACGACTTTGTTCACTTACAAACGTGACAGTTACAGACGCAATGGAATCTTTCACCGACCCATCTGTAAGCTGAACATCATTAATCGCATGAACAATAATAGTAAGCTGATCACCTTCTTTATCGCGTGTATGTATGCTCTGTGCAAACTCCTCATAGAGTTCAAAAGCCAACAGACGCCGCAAAGTGGACAGATCTCCATCGGCAAATGCCTGCAAAACCATGCTGAACGCACTGGCAGCCCCTTGCATAAACTCATCATCTCTGAATAAAGGGTCTGCCTGTCGGACAGCTTCAAGGCCTTGTCCATTTGCTATTTTTGACGCAGCCTTTTTAGTTCGCAAAGGAACAATTTTTTTGGGAACATTGTCATTATCCGTTTGACCAGTCCCGTCAAAAGAAGATTGTTCGGGGCGCTTTTGTTCAAAACCGTCACGACTGCCCAGAATGGACCTTAAGCGGAAAATTAGAAACAATGCAATAGCTGCAAAAATAAGAATATCAATAAAAGGCATGGTTCACGTCACAAATAGCCAGAGGGTTAATCTGTTTTCTAAATACGGTAAAAAGGGTATCAGATTGTATCTTAACAATCACTACCCATATTTATCTTATAACTAGTAGACATAAGCTTTACTGGGTCAAGTTACAAGCAAAGGGATAAAAATGCCTCTTCTTCTTCTCATTTTTTTTGGGATTTATGGCTGGATTGAATTCGAAGCGTTCATTGCTATCGGCAATGCTGTTGGTGGATTGGTTACTTTTCTAGGCATATTTGTCACCGCTTTTATTGGAGTTGCACTGATGAAACGTCAAGGTATATGGGTTTTAAAACAATGGCAAAACAGTATTAGCGAAGGAGAGATAAATACATCAACACTAGCCAGTGGGGCATCTCTTCTGTTGGGTGCAGTTTTGATGCTGCTGCCAGGGTATGTGACAGATTTTATTGGCCTTCTTTGCTTTATACCTTTTCTGCGGGTGCTAATTGGCCAATCTCTTCTCAGCCGGTTGGGTGAAACTGTTTATTCATCAAGTCTCTTCACAGGCTTTTCCTCGCAATTTAGAACAAAAGACGGTTTTTCTTACCATGGCTATAAAGATACAAAACAAAAAAGACCCTCATCTAACGCTCATCAAAATCCACTGGAGGGCGAACTTATAGAAGGACAATACGAATCAAAGGACGAACTGCAAAAATAACCACGAATTTTTTGGAAAACTTGAGAGATAACTCATGGACTGTTAAGTACAAAAAACAGATTCTTTTAGTCTTAAATCACCCCTTTTTGAGAACAAACAAAAATGGCAGAAAAACATTCATCATCTGAGACCCAACAGCAAATCAGCGTGCACGCACAATATGTGAAAGATTTATCCTTTGAAAGCCCGGCTGCACCAGATTGTTTTGTAAAAACTCTCGGTCAGCCGGATGTGCAAATTGGGGTAAATGTTACCGCAAAGCAAATTAATGAAACCTTGTTCGAAGTTGAGTTAATATTGACGGCGACTGCAAAAGTTGAAGAGAAAATACTCTTTGTTGCTGAACTTTCTTATGCTAGTTTGATGTCGGCAACAAATATTAGCGACGACAATATTCAGCCACTGATGATGATCGAAGGGCCACGATTACTATTTCCATTTGCACGCGCAATAATGTCAAATGTAACTCGCGATGGTGGCTTTTTGCCGCTTAACCTAAACCCAATAGATTTTGTTGCTTTATATCGAAATAATGTTTCAGATTCTGAGCAGAAAGATAAAAAAGAGTCTAATCCATCTTCTGATTAATCGTTTACAGAAAGATTCAACGCAGCCAAATCGGATTAGTCATCTTTGCCAACAAGTCCTTATGTGCGGCAGTTTCAATATCAGATGCCGCGAATATACGTGCAGGTCGCACAGAACGTTTGCGCAGAATAAATCCAGAAAGATTTGTATCCTCGCCAATTATATTTACCTTTGATGGTTCGTTTTCTGTGTCTTCATCCAATTTTAAACCCGGTTGACGACCACCTTTCAATTCCACAAATACAGAAGCTAGCAGATCTGCATCAATCAAAGCACCATGCAAATCACGGTGCGAATTATCAACACTAAATCGTCTGCATAACGCGTCCAAACTGGCTTGAGCACCCGGGTATTTTTGCCGTGCTAAAGGAAGCGTGTCGATCACACGCGCCATAGACAAAGGCGGATGACCACAGCGTGAAAACTCGGCATTCAAAAACCCTATATCAAAGGGCGCATTATGAATCACTAGCAAATCATCTTTAATAAAGTCTGTAAATTCAGTCAAAATATCAGCAAATACAGGCTTGTCTGCAAGAAATTCAGAAGATAACCCATGTATGTCTTGTGCACCTATATCTATGTCACGTTCGGGATTTATATACAAATGAAGAGATCGACCAGTAACAGAGAGATTTACCATTTCTATAGCACCAATTTCAATAATGCGATGACCTTCCGTTGCAGATAATCCAGTTGTTTCGGTATCGAGAACCAAGTGACGCATGTGCTTAACCGACCTTTCGTTCAAATAAGTTTTTCTGTTCTTAACCATCTCTTTAGACGCTTGAATGTTTCAGCCTGACCTAATGACGATGGAAGTGCAAGATCAGATAAATGACATTTTTTTGATTGTGGCCATTGTGCATTCACAACAAATGCGAGTTTTTCTTCTGTCATGCCCCGCCGCCGCAAAGCACGCGCAGTTTGAAGAAATGCTGGACACCATAAAGTGATTACACGATCACAATCACGGTCACCACCTGTCTCAAATAAGAGGGGCACATCCAAAAACACCGCTTTTTTGCGCTGAAATCTGTTACGCTGGATAAAACTCTGTTTTTGCTCACGGATGAGCGGGTGAAGGATCTGCTCGAGCAGAACTCGTTTGGCCGGATCAGCAAAGACAATATTACCTAAACGGATGCGATTCACACCTGAAGCCATGTTAACAACTTCAGAGCCAAACAAAGATATTATATCATCAATCGCGCGACCGCCTGGACCCATAAGCTGATGCGCAGCTTTATCAGAATCATGAACTTGAAAATTTAATCTACGAAGCATAGCCGCAGTCGCTGATTTTCCTGTGGCTATAGACCCTGTTAAACCAACAATAAGCATCTTTCAGCCTGTTTTTCTAACTGTGAGGCCACGTTCACGCAAAAACGCCAATAAAGGTAGCATAGGAAGCCCTAATATATCATAATTTGATCCAACAATGTCAGTAAAAAGATGCACACCTCCCGTTTCAACCTGATAAGCGCCAGGCGAAGCTATACAAGCTTCCGGAAAGCAAGCAATATAATTGTCAATCTCAACCTCAGATAAAGCTCGCATCATTAAAGTTGATGTTGAAAGATGATGCCATATCCGCTTTTGATTATGAAACAGGACACAGGCTGTCATTAACTCATGCTTCTGGCCTTGCAAGGCCAAAAGATGTGATCTTGCCTCAATCAAATTTTTAGGTTTGCTGAGCAGCTGTTTAGCACAAACCAGAATTTGGTCACAGCCTAAAACATAGCCGGTGTGTTTTTGACTGACAGTCTCAGCTTTAAGTTCAGCCAACAATATAACAAGGTCTTTAAAAGAAAACCCATCTTGCAACGCACTATGTTTGATGACCTCTTCATCAATATGTGCTGGGACAATCCTAAACAGAAGCTTGGCTGCATCTAACATGCTAGCACGTGTCGGGCTCGCAGAAGCAAGTATTAAGGGCTGGCCAGATAAAGACCATTTTATCATTGAACTGTCTCGTTGGAAATTTCTGCGTTTAATTTTTCTTCACGCTTATTCACATATAAATGAAGAATAGCAGCAGCCGTTTCCTCAATAGATCGGCGCGATACATCCAAAACTGGCCAATTTTGTTTAGAAAACAACCGGCGCGCTGATTTCAACTCATCATTTATATTGTCGAGATCTGCATATGTGTCATTCGCACTGTCGGACATATGTTGCAAGCGGTTCCGTCTGACTACGGATAATCTTTTTGCATCTGTTGTCAGGCCAACAACAAATAAGTCAGGCGTGTTTTCAAGCAAATGCAGAGGAAAAGCTACGTTTGGTACTAATGCATAATTGGCAACACGATAACCACGGTTAGCCAAGTACATTGATGTTGGGGTCTTCGACGTACGTGATACACCAACTAGTAAGATTTGTGCATCCTTTAACCTATCCATGTTTAGCCCATCATCATGATTCACAGCAAACTCAACAGCTGCCATTCTGTCAAAATAGGCTTTGTCCAATTTGTGTTGGCTTCCAGGACGGGTGTTTTGCCGATACCCAAGAACAGAGCTGAGCATATCCATCAGCGGGTCAAGAACCGAAAGACTGGGAATGGTGTTGTCTGAGCAAAGCTCTTCAATTGATTTCCTTATTTCAGGATCTACAACTGAATATAAAAGAATGCCAGGATCACGTTTCAGGGCTGATGCAATTGTTTCAACATGAGCAGGCGTACGCACCAAAGTCCAAATATGCTCGAATATTTGCACATCAGGAAATTGCGCCAGTGCAGCGCGCGCAACCTGATGGACAGTTTCACCTGTGGAATCAGAAACCAAATGAATGTGTAATGATGAATGAGCCATGATTATGTTTGTTACATGTCTAGTGTATGTTGGTTACCTGTTACACTTTGCTTTAGCATACATATTTTTGATGTTGAAAACACTCATTCCAGAGGGCAGTTTGAAAAATTATGTTGATCTATCCTCTTTATGAACATTTTACAAAACTTGTAACCTCAACTGGAAAACATAAATTATCTAGATTTGCTACTTGGGGATAAAATTACTTAACAAATAGTATAATTGATTTATTTTGATAAATTCTTATTCCGTGAAAGATATATTGTGGATATCCTTGTGGTTAAAGTTTTTGTTAACTGTAATTCAGTTTTCCACAAGCTCTACTACTACAACAAAGTTTTATATAAAAGTTAAAGAATAGATATGCGATTTGTTGAAACTTTATCTGGGAAACGACTAAATCCACCCCCCATTTGGATTATGCGACAAGCAGGACGTTACCTTCCTGAATATAAAAAAATTAGGCAAACAGAACCTGACTTTATCTCCTTGTGTTTAAACCCGAATAAAGCGAGTAAAGTCACGATTCAACCAATAACTCGGTATCGATTTGACGCATCCATAATATTTTCAGACATACTTCTAATACCATGGGCAATGGACAGGAATGTTCGTTTCGTAAACGGCTTAGGGCCAAAGTTAGACATTATAAGTTCTTTAAAGGATATAGAAATTTTTGCTGATAAAAACCTTTCAGATAAATATGAAGCTGTGGGAAAAGCTGTAAGATTAACAAGAAAAGCGTTACCAACTGAAACAGCTCTTATCGGATTTTCAGGTGCGCCCTGGACGTTAATGACTTATTTATTTGAGGGAGGCAGCTCACGTGATTTTTCAAACACAAAATCATTTCTATGGGAGAAACCTGATGAAACAATTGAGATCATAAAAATTTTAACTGAGAAAGTAGCTGAATTTTTAATCGTTCAAGCAAATCAAGGTGTAAATGTTTTAATGTTGTTTGACAGTTGGGCAAGTGCTGTTCCCGCCGGATGGCGCAATGAGGTAATTTACAAGCCACATCAAAGGCTATTAGAAATTTTAAAAAGAAAAAATATTAACCTCCCTTTTATTAGTTTTCCAAAAGGTATTGGTGAAGGGCTGATTGACTATGCAAACACGGTTGAAACTAATTGCATTGCCATTGATCAGAACACTGACCCTTTGTGGGCGAATCGCACTCTTCCTTCAGATATGGCTATTCAGGGAAATTTGGACCCATTATGTCTTGTTACAGGCGGTCAACAAATGAGAGATGAAATTAGTAGAATAATCGATTGTTTTGCTGACAGACCGCACATATTTAACTTAGGACACGGTGTTGTCCCTCAGACACCACCAAAACATATTCAGGAACTCATCGATTTCATTCGGACTAAATTGGGTTAATAATAATGGATTATCTATGGGTAAAGGCGTTACATTTAATTGCTGTTATGTCATGGATGGCTGGTTTGTTATATCTGCCGCGTTTGTTTGTTTATCATGCGATGGTTGAAGCTGAATCTTTAAGGGCACAAACATTTAAACTAATGGAGCGCAGACTCCTTAGAGCTATTATGAATCCAGCAATGATTTTGTCTTGGTCGTTAGGGTTGTGGCTTTTACACCAGAACCCTGAATTATTAGTAATGCCCTGGATGTGGATAAAATTTACTTGTGTTGTCTTGATGACCGCGGCGCACATGGTTTTTGCACGGATGCGTCGGCAGCTAGAACAGAATATCGCTTTAAGTGGAAAAGCATATAGGTGGTGGAATGAAGTACCTACAATTTTGATGATAATAATTGTAATTATGGCAGTTGTTAAACCGTTTTAATTATTTCAGCACCAGTGTTTAAATCCACAATATTTGACAGGTTCAAGTTATTTATGGCATGAATAGAGCCGATATTGACACATAGTTCAAAAAAATTCCTCCAGAACTATGTGGCGAGTCCTATCTCCTAAACAATCCCTCCTATCATACATCTTTGTTCCAAGGTCAAAGAGATGCATTTACAAGAATTAAAATCTAAAAGCGCAGCAGAGCTGCTCGCTTACGCCGAGGAGCTGGAAATAGAAAATGCGTCAACCTTGCGAACGCAGGATATGATGTTCGCGATTCTTAAACAGCTAGCCGAGAATGAAGTTGTCATTCGTGGCACAGGTGTCTTAGAGGTTTTGTCCGACGGCTTTGGATTTTTGCGCGCCCCGGAATCAAATTATCTTCCTGGTCCTGATGATATTTATATTTCACCGAGCCAGGTGAGACGGTTTGGTTTACGGACAGGCGATAGCGTTGAGGGTGAAATTAGAGCCCCTAAAGATGGTGAGCGTTACTTTGCTTTGCTAAAAGTTGAA
>CABYOG010000003.1 GCA_902520575.1 uncultured SAR116 cluster alpha proteobacterium | reverse complement strand
AGCAGTTGACGGGATGGGGACTGCGCACAGACACGCCGGTCATATCGGGTGAGCGTGGCAGCGATGCAGCTGCGTTGGCTTACCGAGCTATTGAAGAGGCTCAGAAAAATAATATCGACATTCTTATCATTGATACAGCTGGCCGTCTGCAGAATCGGCGGGAGTTAATGGATGAGCTAGCAAAGATCATTCGTGTAATGCGTAAGCTGATCCCCGATGCCCCGCATGACAGCATAATTGTTTTGGACGGCACAGTCGGTCAGAATGCGTTAGCACAAATAAAGGCCTTCCAGGACTTTGCTGATGTGACAGGCCTAATCATCACCAAGCTTGATGGCAGTGCTAAGGGCGGTGTGGTTGTCGCTCTGGCACGAGAGTTTGGATTGCCGGTCCATCTTATTGGGGTGGGAGAGGGTGCAGATGATTTGCAGGCTTTTACCGCAAAAGAATTTGCTAAAGCATTAGTTGGTCTTGACCCGGACACAGATTAGGAATGAAGTGCTGAAGAAAAGTGTTCAACCCCTCAGATCCGGCCACTTAGCCGATAAGCCAGATAGCCGATATGCTCATGCAAAGCAATTTTGATTAGACCTGGGCCTGTGGACAAGCTGAAACCACTCATAGATTGGTTAGGGCGAGTCATGAAATCTACCGGATAGGGAATAATCTTAGTCAAGCCTGCAGCTTCAAAACTTGCTACAGCACGTTTCATATGACTGGCTGAAGTCACTAATATCCACTCTTCATTCGCGTCAGGCTCAACCAAACTATACATATTTTGAGCTGACTCAGCGGTGTTCCGGCTACCGGTTTCAAAAGAAAATCGCTCAATCTTCATGCCGAGCTGAAGAATAAGTGATTTTGTTATTACATCCTCTGACCAGCCCTTCGGGAAGAGTTGGCCTGAATAGCCTGCAAACCAAACAGGTTTACTTGGATATAACCTGGCCAACTCAACACCTTTTAAAAAACGCTCACCTGCATCGTTTATTTGCGCCTCATTTCGTTCCTTGCTGACTTGTGGGCGACCAGTAAAGCCGGCTAAAACTATTACACCCTTCGCATCAGCGATTTCTGAGGCTGAAGGCACCGGGGCAAAATTTTCAAGCGGGCGTAATAGTTCATAGCCTGTCCAAGTGAAGCCATAGAGTAGAGGCAAAATGACAGCAAGGGAAAGCGCCATTTTTGCCAACCTTAAAAAATTCGCAAATGCCAGGAGCCCAGCTAATAGAAGACAGAAATAGCTATGTAGATGTAGCGCAAGAAAAATAGATAAAACTTTACTTAAGATAAAAAACATCTTCTTTGCTCGCTGTGAACATATACGCAGATGCAACATTATTGGCCATGTGCAAATTTACGTAAACCCCTCCTAGCTTGACAAATTAAGAAAAAATAGTCTAGAAACCGATAACTATCGGCATCCTCTGCCCCCAGACCTTAACGGGTTCCGCCTGTCCTTGAAGTTTTCGAGCACAGGCGCGCTTTCATTGTTGTTGGGATAAGCATGGAACACTGGATGGGCGAAGAAAGAAAGCGTCTATGTTTGACTCACTGAAAGAAAAGCTGCAATCGGTCTTTTCCGGCCTTGGTAAGCGCGGCACGCTGAACGAAGCTGACGTGAACGCAGCCTTGCGTGAGGTTCGGCTGGCCTTGCTTGATGCCGATGTGGCGCTGCCTGTTGTGAAAACTTTCATGGATAATATTCGTGAAAAAGCTGTTGGGGCGGCTGTTCTGAAATCTGTGCGTCCTGACCAGCAGGTGATCAAGATCGTCAATGATGGTCTAGTTGACATGCTAGGCGGTGAAGCCAAGCCTCTAATTGTTGATGTTGCGCCACCAGCTGTCATTTTGATGGCAGGCTTGCAAGGTTCAGGTAAAACAACCACAGCTGGTAAATTAGCCCTTCATATGCAGGTCAAACAGCGCAAAAAAGTGATGCTGGCCAGTCTGGATTTGACACGGCCTGCTGCGCGTGAACAGCTGCGGGCCCTGTCTGAACAGGCAGAGGCAGGAATTCTGCCCGAATCAGACACGGAAACCACAGTTCAGTTGGCAAAACGTGCGCTGAAATCCGCTCAGCTTCAGGGCTATGATGTTCTAATTTTGGATACAGCCGGCCGTCTAGCTATTGATGAAGCGCTGATGTCTGAATTGCGGGAGATTAAAGCAGCAGTTAACCCGCATGAGACCCTGTTGGTGGCAGATAGCCTCACTGGTCAGGATGCAGTCCGTACAGCTGAGGCGTTTCACGAGGCCGTATCTGTATCCGGCATCGTGCTGACTCGGCTGGATGGCGACGCCAGAGGCGGTGCGGCCCTGTCGATGACACAAGTCACAGGCTGCCCCATCAAGCTTGTGGGTGTTGGTGAAAAGCTAGACGCGCTTGAAGCGTTTGATCCTTTCAGGATGGCCGGCCGAATATTGGATATGGGTGATGTGGTTGCGCTGGTTGAAAAAGCGGCAGAAGCCATTGAAGAGGAAGAAGCCATGCGTATGGCTGAGCGCATGGCTTCGGGAAAATTTGATATGAATGACTTCCTGACCCAGTTACGTCAGCTGCAGAAAATGGGTGGCCTGGGCGGTCTGCTTGGCATGCTGCCAGGTCTGGGCAAAATGCAGAAACAAATCGCAGCTGCGGGCGTTGACGACAAGATGATAAAGCGTCAAGAAGCGATTATTCTTTCTATGAATAAACTTGAACGTGTTCAAGTTGGCCTTTTGAATGCTTCTCGCCGCAAACGGATAGCGGCAGGGTCAGGTACTACAGTTCAGGATGTGAACAAACTGGTCAAACAATACCAGGATATGGCCAGAATGATGAAAAAAATGGGTACGAAGTCAGGCACGGCTGCGATGAAAGCCATGCTGGGCGGCGGTGCTGGTGGTCTGGGCGGTGGCGGTATGCCGACAGCTGAACAGATGCAGCAACTGTCGCAACAGATGGGCAAATCTGGAAACCCTCTCGGAAATATACAAAGTGGTAAAATGCCGGGTGGGCTTAACCCGTTTGGTGGTGGTGGCCTGCCTGGGCTGGGCGGCTTTCCTGGCCGGAAGAAATAACCCTTTACCCGAATCAACTAAATTCACTGTCAGAGAGAAGGAACGAAGAGAATGGCTTTGAAAATCAGATTGTCACGTGGTGGATCCAAAAAACGTCCGTTTTACCGTATTGTTGTTGCTGAGGCATCTGCTCCGCGTGACGGTCGCTATGTGGAACGTGTTGGACACTACAACCCGATGGTGGCCAAAGATAATGACCAACGTCTAGTTGTTAATGGTGATCGTGTAAAGCATTGGTTGGGGCTGGGTGCATTGCCAACAGAGCGGGTACAGAAATTGCTCTCTGCAGTTAGCCTGACAGACCCTGTAAAGCTGCGTGAACAGCCAAAGAAATCAGCCCCCGGAAAGAAACGGGCTGAACGTGAGGCTGAGGCCGCCGAGGCCGTAGAAGCTACTGCTGAGGAAGCTGTTGCAGAAGAGGCCCCTGCTGAGGAAGCTGTTGCAGAAGAGGCCCCTGCTAAGGAAGCTGTTGCAGAAGCTGCTGCTGAGGAAGCCGCGGAAGATACAGAAGAGAAGGCCTGACCTGGCCGCTTGCAAATGCCAAAAAAAGACTGTTAGTGTTCAGTCGCTTTTTTACGCAGATGTTTAGGCCCTTGCGAACTCAAGGAGACCAGCACATGATCACATTGGGTGCTGTTGCGTCTGCTCATGGTGTCCGCGGCCAGTTCAAGGTGAAACCGTTTACCGTTGTGCCTTCTGATGTAGCTGCCTATGGACCAGTTCACCTTGAAGATGGTCGGGTTTTGCAGCTGACCGTGAAATCTGTTGCTAAAAATCTGGTGATTTGTGAAGCAAATGGCATCACCGACAGGAGTATGGCTGAGGGTTTGCGAGGGCAGACCTTGTCTGTGGAAAGAGCGGCCCTGCCAGAGCTGGACGAAACACAAACCTATCACGCTGATTTGATTGGTCTTGCTGTACAGAATACCGTGGGTCAGCAGCTTGGGATTGTCGTTGGTCTTCACGATTTTGGCGCGGGAGAGATTGTTGAGATTTCTGTGGCTGGCAGCAGTACAACAGAACTTTATCCGTTTTATCCACCCTTTCTAGTAGATCTGAACATACAGGAAGGCAAAATTGTGCTATCCGCGCAGCCCGCATTGGATAATAAGGGGCCAGACAATAGGGTGGATGGCGATGACTGATCTATTAGCTGTTGAACCATGGACAGCTGACATTCTGACATTGTTTCCGGAAATGTTCCCCGGGACAATGGGACATTCGCTTGCTGGTAGGGCCCTGAAGGATGGGTTATGGAAATTGAATGTTCATCATATTCGTGACTTTGCCAGAGACAAACACAAGACTGTGGATGACCCACCACTTGGCGGCGGTCATGGTATGATCATGCGACCGGACGTAACAGCAGCAGCTCTGGATCATGTTCTTTCTGGCAGTGAGCAGGCTGAGAGCCCACTGCTGATCTATCCTTCACCACGTGGACGTTCTCTTGATCAGGCTTATGTAAAGGAACTCAGCCAGACCTCAGGTGTGGTGATACTATGTGGTCGTTACGAAGGTCTTGATCAGCGGGTAATTGACCATTACCAGCTGACAGAGGTGAGCATTGGTGATTATGTCCTGTCTGGGGGAGAACAGGCAGCTATGGTCATTCTTGATAGTGTTGTCAGGCTGATTCCCGGCGTTATAGGAAAACAGATTGGTCATCAGCAGGAAAGTTTTGAAACTGGTTTGCTCGAACATGATCACTATACCCAGCCTCGTTACTGGCGGGAAATTGGTGTACCTGAGGTGTTATCCTCTGGCCATCATCAACAGATTGAGGCCTGGCGGCGCCAGAATTCTGAGATGAGAACCAGACAAAGGCGGCCTGATCTCTGGAACAGATACGCTGAGCAGCATTCTGGCCAGAATACCCGGAAAAAACGCGTAAAAAGCAGTGATAAAGCACGAGATATTAATTGACTTTTTCTTAGAAATACTGTTTTGTGTCGCTCAGCTTTATGGAGACGTACTATGAACATTCTGGATGACATTGGACAGGCGCAAATGAATGCCGTTACTGAACAGCGTGAAATTCCGGAATTCGGCCCTGGTGATACTCTGAAAATTAACGTGAAAGTCGTTGAAGGGTCCCGTGAGCGTGTTCAGGCGTTTGAGGGCGTCTGCATTGGCCGGTCTAACCGCGGCATCAATTCATCTTTTACCGTACGGAAAATATCCTACGGCGAGGGTGTTGAGCGTGTATTTCCACTTTATTCTCCAAAAATTCAGGCAATTGAAGTGGTCCGCCGGGGTGATGTTCGCCGCGCCAAGCTTTATTATTTGCGTGGACGCACTGGAAAAGCTGCCCGCATTGCCGAAAAGACAGTGAGAGCTCCAGCGCGGTCATCTTCTTAATCCGAAGAATCGGCGGCTGTGCATCGGCATCACTTTCTTACTGTTCAACAAACAATAGGGGGGGATGGCAGACATGCTGGCACCAAAGACACTATTTGATAAAATCTGGGATGCACATCTTGTGCATACAGCTGACGATGGCACTTGTCTGCTTTATATTGATAGACATCTTGTTCATGAAGTGACCAGCCCTCAGGCGTTTGAAGGCCTGCGCATGGCAGGCAGGAAGGTCAGAAGTCCTGAGCGGACTTTGGCTGTGGCTGACCACAACGTGCCAACCACTGACAGAACAGCAGGCATCGAGGATGAGGAAAGCCGCATCCAGGTAGAAGCACTGGAGAATAACGCGGCTGAGTTCGGCGTACCCTATTTTGGTATGAGCGATGTGCGTCAGGGGATTGTGCATGTTATTGGCCCAGAACAGGGTTTCACCCAGCCAGGCATGACCATCGTGTGTGGAGACTCGCATACCGCCACACATGGTGCGTTCGGGGCATTGGCCTTTGGCATTGGCACATCAGAAGTTGAACACGTGCTGGCAACTCAAACATTGATTCAAAAACCAGCCAAGAATATGCGGATTACCGTGTCAGGCCAACTGGATGATGCGGCCACTGCCAAGGATATCATTTTGGCAATTATTGGTAAAATAGGCACAGCTGGTGGCACGGGCCATGTTATCGAATTTGCAGGTGATGCTATTAAGGCGCTGTCCATGGAAGGGCGGATGACCGTCTGTAACATGGCGATTGAGGCTGGCGCCAGAGCTGGCATGATTGCCCCTGATGAAAAGACCTTTTCTTACATCAAAGATAAGCCAATGGCCCCAACAGGCGCTGCCTGGGATAAGGCTGTGGCCTGGTGGCAAAGCCTTCCTTCTGATGAAGGAGCAAATTATGATACTGAAGTGGTTCTCAAAGCAGAAGATATTGCGCCAACGGTCACTTGGGGAACCAGCCCAGAGGATGCCCTGCCAATAACAGGGCACGTGCCTGATCCTAAGAAAATCAGTGATGCCGTGCGACAGGCAAAAGTGGAACGAGCTCTCGAATATATGGGGCTCAACGCAGGCATGAAGCTAACAGACATCAAGATCGATACAGTCTTTATCGGTTCATGTACTAACAGCCGGATTGAAGATTTGCGAGCTGCGGCAGCTATTGCAGAGGGGCGAACAGTCAAAGACGGCATCAGAGCGATGATTGTTCCGGGTTCTGGGCTTGTGAAACAACAGGCAGAAGAAGAAGGTCTGGATAAAGTCTTTATAGCCTCTGGTTTTGAATGGCGTGAACCAGGCTGTTCGATGTGTCTGGCCATGAACGAAGATAAGCTAGATGTAGGTGAGCGTTGTGCCTCAACCTCAAACCGGAATTTTGAAGGGCGTCAGGGTCGTGGTGGGCGCACACATCTGGTCAGCCCAGAAATGGCTGTTGCAGCAGCTGTAAGAGGACATCTTTGTGATGTGCGCGATCTTTAGGGCAAAGGGGATAGCTAATGCAAAAATTTGATAGATTGAGAGGCGTTGCGGCACCTTTAAATATCCTAAATATCGACACGGATATGATTATTCCCAAGCAGTTTCTCAAAACCATAAAGCGGTCAGGCCTTGGCGTGAATTTGTTTAGTGAAATGCGCTATACAGATGATGGTGGTGAAAATAAAGATTTTGTGCTGAATAAGCCTGCTTACCGTTCCGCTGAAATTTTGGTAGCTGGTGATAATTTTGGGTGTGGGTCAAGCCGTGAGCACGCGCCATGGGCCTTGTTGGATTTTGGAATCCGGTGTGTGATCTCAACCAGTTTTGCTGATATTTTTTACAATAACTGCTTTAAGAATGGCATTTTGCCGATCAAAGTCAACGCAGATGAACGTGATGCTTTGCTGGCAGATGCTGCGGACAGTGAAAACCCAGAACTATCCATAGATTTGGTCAGCCAGACCATTTCCCGTCCCAATGGTGTTCAAATTTCATTTGAGATTGACCCATTCCGCAAGCAGTGCCTGCTCGACGGGCTTGACGATATTGGGCTTACGATGGAAAAGGAGACTTCTATCAGTCGGTTTGAAGCCGGTCGCAAGACGGATATGTCTTGGCTTTAGGACATACGGCACAAAGATAATTCAACAAGACTTTAAGTCTTAGAGGAGAGCACTCATGGCCTCTAACAGAAAAGTTATGGTTCTGCCAGGCGATGGCATTGGTGTTGAGGTAATGGCCGCAAATCTGCAGCTGGTTGACTGGCTGGCCAAACATAAATCACTGGCATTTGATATTTCAGAAGATCATGTTGGTGGCGCAGCTTATGACTCTTATGGCACACCGCTGCGGGATGAAACTCTAGCTGATGCCATGGCAAGTGATGCGGTTTTATTTGGTGCAGTTGGCGGTCCGCAATATGACGAGTTGGCGTTTGAGCTTAAGCCGGAACGGGGCCTTTTAGCTCTGCGAAAGGAAATGGATTTATTTGCAAATCTGCGACCGGCGATCGTGTTTGATGCGCTTGTTGATGCCTCAACCCTGAAACCTGATGTGGTTTCTGGTCTCAACATCATGATTTTACGTGAATTATGCGGCGGCTCATATTTTGCTGAGCCAAGGGGTATAGATGATCAGCCCGACGGGCAGAAAAAGGGCTATGATACGAATGCTTATTCCACGAACGAAATTGAGCGGATTGGTCGTGTGGCCTTTGATTTGGCCCGTAAGCGTGATGGCCGGGTCACATCTGTTGAAAAATCAAATGTGATGATGTCTGGCGTGCTGTGGCGTGAGGTGATGAACAATCTGCATGAGCAGGAAGGCAGCGATATCAGCCTTGGCCATATGTATGCGGATAACTGCGCAATGCAACTCGTGCGAAACCCAAAACAATTTGATGTCATCGTGACAGATAATCTATTTGGCGATTTGCTATCAGATTGTGCAGCGATGCTGACAGGATCTCTGGGTATGCTCCCTTCTGCCTCATTGGGCGCGCTGGATCCAGATACCGGTCTGCCCAAAGCGATGTATGAACCAGTACATGGATCAGCTCCTGATATTGCTGGCCAGAACCTGGCTAACCCATTGGCACAGTTTCTAAGTTTTGCTATGATGCTTCGCTATTCTTTTGGTCAGGCTGAAGAAGCCGATCTCGTTGAAAAGGCTGTTGCTGACGCTCTAGCCTCTGGTAAGCGGACTGGCGATATTATGGCCCCTGGTTGCGAGCAAGTTGGCACAGACGGCATGACAAAAGCTGTTCTGGAGGCAATGGATGCGCTCGCCCGATAGCCTGGCAGCGCGCTTTTTAGGAGCAAGAAAATGATGACCTATAATGTTGCTGTTGTCGGCGCAACAGGTGCGGTTGGCCGTGAAATGCTGCAGACACTGGCGGAACGTAAATTTCCCGCGGCAAAGGTTTATGCGCTGGCATCACCAAAATCTGTTGGCCGCGAGCTGTCATACGGTGAAGATGATGTGATCAAGGTTCAGGCATTGGACAGTTTTGACTTCTCCACCGCTGATATGGCCTTATTCTCGGCTGGGGGGGAAACCGCCAAAATTTTCGGGTCAAAAGCCGGTGATGCTGGCTGTGTTGTTATTGACAATTCATCTGCCTTTCGGATGGATGATAATGTGCCGCTGATAGTCCCTGAAGTTAACCCTAACACGGTAACGGATATGCTAAAGCAGAATGGCGGCCGCAATATTATTGCAAACCCGAACTGTTCTACAGCGCAGCTGGTTGTTGCGTTGAAGCCGCTGCATGACACCTATAAAGTGCGCCGTGTCGTTGTGTCGACCTATCAGGCAACCTCAGGTGCAGGTCGTCCGGCGATGGATGAGCTGTTCAATCAGACCAAGGGCATTTTCGTGAATGATGAGGTCAGGCCTGAGCTGTTCACCAAACAAATCGCTTTTAACGCCATTCCGCATATTGATGTTTTTATGGATGATGGTTTTACAAAAGAAGAATGGAAGATGGCAGTCGAGACGAAAAAAATCCTCGACCCAGAAATTGAACTGGTTGCCCATTGCGTCCGTATCCCGGTTTTTATTGGCCATAGTGAAGCGGTGTTTATTGAAACAGAAAGGCCGATTGATGAGAATGAGGCCAGGTCTCTTCTGCGGGAAGCAGAGGGTGTTTCCGTTATCGATCACCGTGCTAATGAAGGCTATGTAACGCCTGTTGAAGCAGCAGGCGAGGATGCTGTATATATCAGCCGTCTGCGCAAAGACCCCAGTATTGAAAATGGGCTGGTCTTTTGGTGTGTTTCAGACAATCTGCGCAAAGGGGCAGCACTGAACTCAGTTCAGATTGCAGAACTTATTGTAGAAAAAGGCTTGTCAGGACGGTAATCAGCTCTGTCTTGTGGCGCTGTCTTCCCAGATATGACGCAGAACTGGCATCGTTAGTGCGGTATCTGCTTTGGAGAGAATCTCTGTCGTCTTTGTGTTGGCTGTATGGGCTGCTTGGGCTAGGTTCTGACCGGACAGTATGGCATTTAAAAAGAAAGCAGATAAGACATCACCACTCCCGGAAACACCGTTAGGTTTTTTATCTGCGGTCATGATCTGCTCTGTTTCAGAGCTGACTAGAATATCACAAATCTGGTTGGATGCGGTCGCTATTCCTGTAGCAAATACAGCTTTCAACCGTCCAGTAATCAGCTGACGGGCTGCTGACACAGCGTCAGTTTCATTTTTTACTGCTGTTTCTGCCAGCAGGGTAAGTTCAAACTGATTCGGTGTGATGATATCAGCATGAGGCAGAAGGTCGACCCGCATTGCGTCCAAGATGCTGCCGTCCACATAAAGACGCCCAGCATCACCTAGGACAGGATCAAGCAAATAGATAAGCGGTTCATTTGCCTGTGTGCTGGCGGCGATGAAACGGGCAACGGGCGCGATTTGGCTGTGATCGCCAAAGTAGCCTGTCTGTATTGCGCCCAATTGGCTAAAAATGTCCAGTTTTCCATAATCAGCAAGTAGCGCGCCAAGATCAGCTGCAGGGGTGACAGATAGCATACCTGTGCCAAAGCCGGGGTGGGCAGCCAGCTGAACGGTGTCTATAGACTCAGCTGGTTGATGCAGATGCTGGTAAATTGGCATGGCGGCGTTGTTGCCGACCGCTCCATGTATAACAGCTGACTGAATCGAAAGGATGATCTTGTTTGTCATGAATGCCACATTTTTCTTATATTAACGCCGAGCGTTCAAAAGTTGTATAGGTTCTTTTCTTGCTGTCAAATCTGCTATTGCCGCCATGGTCTGGTCTAAAGGGTCTTTAGTCCCGCTATGTAATAAAAAGTAGCACTTAGATTGATAAAACCAGCCTGATCCGCTATGACTTTTTCAGAAACGGCCGTGTAATGTCTGAGGCCAGTATTTTGCGGAGTGTGAATGTGATGACAAAACCTCGTCCATTATCCCCTCATTTACAGATTTATCGCCTGCCCCTGCCGGCTTTAATGTCAATTTCTCATCGTCTGTCGGGTGTAGTGTTGTCTACGGGAACAATTTTTGTGGCTGTCTGGCTGATGATGTTGGCGGCGGGTGAAGCGTCTTTTGCCCTAGCCCAGTCTGCGGTGGGCCATCCGCTCAGTCAGCTGGTGCTATTTGGCTATAGTGTGGCGCTGTTTTATCATGCTTGTAATGGGGTCCGCCATTTGTTCTGGGATGCGGTCATCGGGGTGAATATCCCTGCAATATATGCTTCAGGCCGGGTTGCAATTGCGCTGGCTGTTGTGCTGACAGCTCTGCTCTGGACTGTAATATATATCTAGTGCCAGATAAGGGGAGTCGTAAGATGACAAGGCAGACTAAATCTATGTCAACACCTCTGGCACGGGCCCGTGGGCTTGGGTCTGCAAAGTCGGGTCTACATCATTGGTGGCATCAGCGTGTTAGTGCTGTTGCGATGGTGGGTCTTGTTAGCTGGATGGTGTTTCTTGTGTTAAGCTTAGCAGGGGCAGACTATCAAACAGCCCTGAATGTGTTGGCGCATCCGGCAAACGCAACTGTTGTGGTGCTGTTTGTTGCTGTTGGTCTCTGGCATGCCAGTTTGGGCCTCCAGGTTGTATTGGAAGATTATGTGGCAAATGAGGGTGTGCGCCTAATAGCGATTTTGGCGGTCAAAATGGCTGCATCTGTCACCGCCGTTCTTGCAATTTTAAGTGTTATTAAAGTCGCATTATAGAAAACCCGTCTTGTTGCCCTTGGCACATAGGGTGGCGGGTTCCAATATAAAGGTATGGTAGTCGGTAGAAAAATTTGAAAAAAGCTCTGGTGTAGATAAAGGGCTGGATTGTTGTGGAGTTAAATTATGAGCGCATATGACATTACCGATCATCACCTTGATGTTGTGGTTGTCGGGGCAGGTGGTGCTGGTTTGCGGGCAACGTTAGGGATGGCAACATCTGGGTTGCGCACAGCCTGTATCACTAAAGTCTTTCCAACTCGCTCGCACACGGTTGCGGCACAAGGCGGCATTGGCGCAGCCCTTAATAACATGGGTGAAGGCGATAACTGGAAATTCCATATGTATGACACGGTCAAGGGGTCTGACTGGTTAGGTGATCAGGACGCTATTGAATATATGTGCCGTGAAGCGATTCCGTCTGTCATTGAGCTTGAGCATTATGGAGTGCCGTTTTCGCGCACGGATGACGGCAATATTTATCAGCGCCCTTTTGGAGGGCACACCTTGGACTATGGCAAAAATATCGCACGCCGTGCCTGCGCGGCTGCTGACCGCACAGGTCATGCTATTCTGCATACGCTGTATCAGCAATGTCTCCGCCACAAGGCAGAATTCTTTGTTGAATATTATGCGATTGATTTGATCATGGATGATAATGGGGCCTGCCAGGGTGTATTAGCCCTGTCTATGGAAGATGGGGCTATCCACAGGTTTCTGGGACAGCGGACTGTGCTAGCTACTGGTGGGTATGGCCGGGTCTATTTTTCCTGCACATCTGCTCACACATGCACTGGGGACGGCAATGCCATGGCTCTGCGCGCTGGGTTGCCGCTTCAGGACATGGAATTTGTCCAGTTCCACCCGACTGGTGTTTATGGTGCTGGCGTTCTGATTACTGAGGGCGCGCGTGGTGAAGGCGGTTATCTAACCAATTCGGAAGGCGAGCGTTTTATGGAACGCTATGCCCCAACTGCCAAGGATTTAGCCAGCCGTGATGTGGTTAGCCGGGCAATGACAATGGAAATCAATGAAGGCCGTGGCGTTGGGCCAATGAAAGACCATATTCTGCTTCATCTTGAGCATCTTGATGCGGCAACCTTGCATGAACGGCTGCCCGGCATCACTGAAACAGCCCGGATCTTCTGTGGTGTGGATATTACAAGAGAGCCGATACCTGTATTGCCAACTGTTCATTACAATATGGGCGGTATTCCAACCAACTACCATGGTGAGGTGCTCTCACCTACAGCAGATGACCAAAACCGAGTTGCGCCAGGCTTGATGGCGATTGGTGAGGCTGCCTGTGTTTCTGTTCACGGGGCAAATAGATTGGGTACAAACTCATTATTGGATATTGTTGTTTTTGGTAGGGCGTCAGCAAAGCGGGCTGCAGAGACCGTGACGCCAGGGGCAACCCTGCCGCCTGTGCACTCGGCGTCCACGGATAAGGCTCTGGATCGCCTCGATCGCATGCGTCATGCTAAAGGAGAAGTGAAGGTCGGTAATTTGCGGTTGGATATGCAGCGTTCAATGCAACAGTATGCTGCTGTTTTCCGTTCTGGTGCCTCGCTTAATGATGGTGTGCGCAAGATGGATGAAATCGCTTCTAGTATTGCAGATATTGGAATTAAGGACAGATCACTCATATGGAATACTGACCTTGTTGAGGCACTTGAACTTGAAAATTTAATGGGTCAGGCCCTTGTGACCGTGCGGTCTGCACATCAGCGTACAGAATCACGCGGAGCGCATGCACACGAAGATTTCCCGGATCGTGATGATAAAAACTGGATGAAACATACAGTCATGTGGCTGGATGAAAATAACCAGTCAACAACAGGCTATCGTGATGTAACGTTGAATACGCTGACCAATGAGGTGCAGTCTGTGCCGCCGGTCGCGCGTGTGTATTAAATGTTTTGCAGGGCTGAAGATTTTAACAGTAGGAAAGGTTAAGATGGCGCAATTTACTCTGCCGCGGAACTCAAAGGTCACCATGGGCACACATCATCCGGCAAAGGATTGTGCTCAGAATACCCGGACATTCACAATCTATCGCTGGTCGCCAGAGGATGATGAGAATCCTCGTTTAGATAGTTTTGAAATTGATCTGGATGAATGCGGCCCGATGGTTCTTGATGCGTTGATTAAAATTAAGAATGAGATGGATTCTAGTCTGACTTTCCGGCGCTCTTGCCGAGAGGGTATCTGTGGGTCCTGTTCGATGAATATTGACGGGTCAAACACGCTTGCCTGCCTTAAATCAATTGATGAGGTGAAAGGTGATGTGAATATCTATCCGCTGCCTCACATGCCTGTGGTCAAGGATCTGGTTCCAGATTTGACCCATGCTTATGCACAGCTGACGTCCGTTGAACCCTGGCTTAAAACAGAAACACCTGACCCAAAGGGACGCGAGCGCAAGCAATCACCAGAAGAACGGGAAAAAATAGATGGCTTGTGGGAATGTGTTTTATGTTTTAGCTGCACGACATCTTGCCCCTCTTATTGGTGGAACGGGGACAGATATCTCGGTCCGGCTGTTCTGCTTCAAGCCTATCGTTGGATTGCTGACAGCCGTGATGAATATAAAGGCGAACGCCTTGATGCGTTGGAGGACCCTTTCCGCCTGTATCGTTGTCATACCATCATGAACTGTGCGAAAACTTGCCCGAAAGGTTTAAATCCAGGCAAGGCTATTGGTGAAATTAAAAAGCTAATGGTTCAGAGGCAAGGTTAGGTCCGAGCAAAGCAAAACTGCTATTGTAATGACAACAGTTTCACCGCATGCACTCTACGAGACAAAGATAAGCTCAGGTGAATTGCAGCCTGATGAAGGTCAGGCTGATGCTGTTATGCATCTTGAAAATCTGTTTGAAGCCCTGCAACCCGCACAACACAGCCGGAGTTTCGGACCAATTCGCCGTTTATTTGGGTTTGGTAAAGAGGCAAAAAATACAGTAAAGGGCCTGTATCTTTATGGAGGTGTCGGCCGTGGTAAAACGATGTTGATGGATATGTTCGCTAAAGCAGCAAAGCCTCTTAACAGTCAGCGGTTTCATTTCCACGACTTTATGGTGAAAGCCCAGAATGAGGTGCAGTCCGCTCGCCAGGCCGAACATGCTGACCCAATTTCCCGGGCCGCGGACAAGCTGATGGCTGGCGGGCAGATCATCTGTTTTGATGAGATGGAAGTTCGCGATATAGCAGATGCGATGATCATTAGCCGTTTGTTTTTGGCAATGTGGGACAGGGGTATGGTTCTAGTGACCACGTCAAACCGGCCGCCAGACCTGCTCTATCTTGATGGGCTGCATAGAGACAGATTTCTGCCTTTCATTGATGATTTGAATATGCGGTTGAACATCTATGAAATTGCCTCCGGCCAGGATTGGCGGAAGGTCTTTTTAGCGTCTGTATCTGGCTGGCACCTGCAGCCAGCCGCTAGTGATGCCAGTGTAGGCGCAGAACTTGATCAGATTTTCTCAACGTTGGGTGGGGGCTCAGAAATAAGCTGTGAGACCATGATATTTTCTGGCCGCTCATTATCCTTTGAACGTGTTGCTGGTGATGTGGTTGATGTTAGCTTTCGCCGCTTGTGTGGCCAGCCGCTTGGTGTGCGTGATTATCTGGCTGTCGCGGATCGGTTTTCGGGATTGGTTCTTCGCGATATTCCGATTCTGGATGACACAAGTCAGAATGAAGCGAGGCGGCTTATGTGGCTGGTTGATGCGCTGTATGACAGGGGCCGTTTTATGATCGCTAGCGCTGCTGCGCAGGTCGACAGACTGTACCAGGGTGACAGATGGGGCTTTGAATTTGAAAGAACTTGTTCACGCTTGCAGGAAATGGCCCAGCTGCGAGGAATGCAAATCAATTCATGAGCCCCAAGCGAGACAGATGATATAGCTTGCGGTTACGTGTTAAATTTTGTAGGAAAAAATATAGAATCCTGCTGAATCGCGTGACCCGTGTATTGGTTTAGCACGGCACGGTAAACTACGTAAAAATTTAAGGATACCAGACCATGGCTAGGAACAAAATTGCTCTTATCGGGGCAGGAAACATAGGCGGGACACTCGCCTTGTTGGCAGGCTTAAAAGAGCTAGGTGATATTGTGCTTTTTGATATCGCAGAGGGTATACCGCAAGGCAAGTCTCTTGATATTGCTCAAACATCGTCCATTGAGGGTTTTGACGCGCATGTAAATGGCGCAAATGATTATGCTGCGCTTGCTGATGCGGATGTTGTCATTGTGACAGCAGGGGTTGCTCGTAAACCAGGCATGAGCCGTGATGATCTGGTTGGCATAAACACGAAAGTGATGAAGCAGGTTGGTGAAGGCATCAAGCAAAATTGCCCAGATGCATTTGTGATCTGTATCACAAATCCCCTTGATGCCATGGTTGGGGTTCTGCAAAGGGCCTCCGGTCTGCCTCCAGCACGTGTGGTTGGCATGGCCGGGATTTTGGATAGTGCCCGCTTTCGCTTTTTCCTTGCCGAGGAATTTAATGTATCGGTTGAAGACGTCACAGCCTTTGTTTTGGGCGGGCACGGCGATACAATGGTGCCGCTAGTCCGGTACTCCACAGTTTCTGGCATCCCTGTACCTGACCTGATTGATATGGGCTGGTCAACAGCTGCTAAAGTTGAACAGATTGTCCAACGCACACGCGATGGAGGGGCGGAAATTGTCGGCTTGCTAAAGACAGGTTCAGCCTTCTACGCGCCAGCCTCCTCAGCGATAGAGATGGCAGATGCTTTTCTAAAAGATAAAAAGCGTCTTCTGCCCTGTGCAGCTTTTGTTGATGGGGCATATGGGCTGGAAGGTTTATATGTTGGTGTGCCGGTCATCATTGGGGCTGGCGGTGTTGAGCGTATTGTGGAAATTCAACTAAATGATGATGAACAGGGCATGTTCGACAATTCAGTAAATGCCGTGAAGGCATTGAATGAAGTGGTAGAACGGGTCGAATAGACCCGTATTTTTTTGGCTGAACAGCTGGTTAGTGCGCGGATCAGCTTTCAGATGAAGGGAAAGTAGGATGAATATTCACGAACATCAGGCAAAAGAACTGCTTCGGGGGTTTGGCGTGGCTGTTCCAAAAGGAATAGCTGCATTCACAGTGGATGAGGCCGTGTCCGCTGCAAAGAAGCTGGGCAGCGATGTCACCGTTGTTAAAGCTCAGATTCATGCTGGTGGCCGTGGTAAGGCAGGTGGAGTGAAGGTTGTGACTTCTGCAGCAGAGGTCAAAACAGAAGCTCAGCGTATTTTAGGCTCAACACTTGTCACTCATCAGACAGGTCCAGCAGGTAAAGAGGTTCAGCGGCTCTACATTGAAGAGGGATGTGATATCGCAACTGAGCTCTATCTGTCCATGCTAGTTGATAGAAGTTCGAGCCAGATCACGATTATCGCCTCCACAGAAGGTGGTATGGATATTGAAGCTGTTGCTGCTGAGACGCCTGAACGTATCTTGACAATTTTGATCGACCCGGCCACTGGCCTGAAGTCGCATCATATTCGGTCCGTTGCTTATGCGCTGAAGCTGACAGGCATAACTGGAAAACAGGCTTCAGGATTTTTGTCGGGTATCTACAGAGCCTTTATAGAGCTTGATGCATCCCTTGTTGAAATCAACCCGCTGGTGGTTACAAGTTCAGGTGATTTGCTGGCTCTGGATGCTAAGATGAGCTTCGATGATAATGCGTTGTTCCGCCAGAAAGATGTGCTGGCGCTGCGAGACCTCACCGAGGAAGATGAGCGTGAAGTTAAAGCGTCTGAATTTGACCTGAATTACATTAAGTTGGATGGTACGATTGGGTGCATGGTCAATGGAGCTGGTCTAGCGATGGCGACCATGGATATCATCAAGCTCGAAGGTGGTGAGCCTGCAAACTTTTTAGATGTGGGTGGCAGCGCCACAACTGAGCGGGTGACAGAAGCATTTAAAATTATTCTGTCTGATAGAAATGTTGAGGGTATTCTCGTTAATATCTTTGGCGGCATTATGCGTTGTGATGTTATTGCTGAAGGTGTCGTTGAAGCCGCCCGCACGTTGGGACTCACTAAACCGCTTGTTGTACGTCTTGAGGGTACAAATGTTGAGAAGGGTAAGCAAATAATGGGCGAATCAGGCCTTGCGATCATATCAGCAGATAATCTTGGTGACGCAGCCAAAAAAATTGTTGCTGCTGTAAAGGGAGCATAAGCGGATGGCTGTATTAGTTGATAAGACAACCAAAGTGGTTTGCCAGGGCTTTACTGGCGCACAAGGCACATTCCACAGTCAGCAGGCAATTGACTATGGCACGCAGATGGTTGGCGGGGTGACGCCAGGCAAAGGCGGGCAGACACATCTCGGCCTACCTGTGTTTAATACTGTTGCAGAGGCTCGCCGGGAAACAGATGCGACAGCTACTGTCATTTATGTACCGCCGCCATTTGCGGCTGATTCTATTTTGGAAGCAATTGCTGCGGAGATACCCCTGATTGTCTGCATAACAGAAGGTATTCCGGTTCAGGATATGGTTGCGGTTAAGCGCGCACTTTCCGGTTCAAAAAGTCGCCTGATTGGGCCAAACTGTCCAGGAATTATCACCCCAGGCGGGTGCAAAATTGGGATCATGCCTGGTCATATACATCAGGTCGGGAAAGTAGGTATAGTTTCACGCTCAGGTACGTTGACCTATGAGGCTGTGGCCCAAACCACAGCCATCGGATTTGGACAGTCAACCTGCATTGGCATCGGCGGTGATCCAGTAAATGGTACGAATTTCATTGATTGTCTTGATTTGTTCTTAAATGACGCTCAGACAGAGGCGATTGTGATGATTGGTGAGATTGGTGGATCAGCAGAAGAAGAGGCGGCTACTTTTTATGCGGCACATCCGAATAAAAAGCCAATTGCAGGGTTTATTGCTGGCCAGACTGCCCCGCCAGGTCGGCGTATGGGACATGCTGGCGCAATTGTTGCAGGCGGAAGTGGAGCGGCTGTTGATAAAATTGCGGCAATGGAAGCTGCTGGCTTCGTGATGGCGCCGTCACCATCTGGACTTGGTGAGGCGATTACGCAAGCTGTAAATAGTTTTTAATCGGGAAAAGGGTGCAGACAACAGGGTTTTTCACGCTAAGATGACTTGCTCTGCAACAATATAAAGAGTGATACTTCACATAAGACCGCTGTTGCTTATGGAAGCGGTCGCGAAGAACATGGGGGTGAGCATGGATACGAGTTTCCTGTCAGGGGCGAACGCGACCTTTATTGCTGAAATGCACAGGGCTTGGGCAGATAACCCGGCTAATGTGGACAGCCAGTGGGCAGAGTGGTTTTCTGGCCTTGGAGCACTTTCCAATGATATTGAGTCTGTACCCGGCTGGGGTTCAGGTCCGTCCAAAATTGTTGGAGCAAATGACCCTGAAGCGTCAATAAAAGCTGTTGCCAAAGGGATCGCAGGCGACCGTGATTTGATGGCGGGTGATGTGCGTTCAGCCACGCTAGACAGTTTGCGTGCTATCATGCTGATCAGAGCATATAGGATCAGAGGGCATCTTCTGGCAAAGCTTGACCCCTTGGATCTGGCTGAAGAAGAAATCCATCCTGAGTTAGATCCGGCAACCTATGGCTTTTCTGAGGATGATTTTGATAGGCCAATTTTTATAAACTATGTTCTAGGTCTTGAAATTGCCACGCTCAATGAAATTCTTGATGTGCTCAAAAAGACCTATTGTTCCACAATTGGTGTTGAGTTTATGCATATTCAGGATCCAAACCAGAAAGCCTGGATTCAAGAACGTATAGAAGCCATTGGTAACAAGACTGATTTTACAAACCGGGGTAAAATTGCGATTTATGAAAAGCTTGTGGCGGCGGAGGGTTTTGAGCAATTCCTGCACAAAAAATATGTTGGCACAAAGCGTTTTGGTCTAGATGGTGGGGAGGCCCTGATCCCCGCAATAGAGCAGATCCTGAAGCGCGGTGGCCAGCTTGGGGTAAAGGAAGTCGTGATCGGCATGCCGCATAGAGGCAGGCTGAATGTTCTAAATAATGTGATGGACAAGCCTTTTCGGGCGATCATTTCTGAGTTCTTAGGTAATCCAGCAAACCCTGAGGAAGCTGGGGGCTCAGGTGATGTGAAATACCATATGGGCGTGTCAGCTGATCGGGTGTTTGATGAAAATGAAATCCACTTATCGCTTGCACCGAATCCATCTCATCTGGAAATTGTAGATCCTGTGGTGATCGGGCGTGTGCGCGCCAAACAGGACCAGATTGAGGATACAGGCCGGAACGCGGTTCTTGGCATTCTTCTGCATGGTGATGCTGCGTTTGCAGGTCAGGGGGTAGTTGCGGAAACCTTTGATTTTTCAGCTCTGCGCGGTTATAGGACAGGGGGAACTATTCATATTATTGTGAATAACCAAATAGGCTTCACAACCAGCCCCGCTTATTCACGTTCATCACCTTATCCGACAGATGTGGGCAAAATGGTCATGGCTCCAATTTTACATGTTAACGGCGATGACCCTGAAGCTGTGGTTCACTCAGCGCGCATAGCAGTGGAATTCAAGCAGGCGTTCAAAACTGATGTCATTATTGATATGTTTTGCTATCGGCGTTTTGGGCACAATGAGGGCGATGAGCCGTCATTCACCCAGCCGCTAATGTATAAAAAGATCAAAAATCATCCCAGTACACGTGAACTTTATGCGCGGCAATTGATCTCCGAAAAAGTACTGACGCCTGATCAGGCAAATGAGATTGTAGATAACAACAAAAATCACCTTGATGCGGAATTTGAAGCCGGAACAACTTTCAAGCAAAATAAGGCAGATTGGCTGGAAGGAAAATGGACAGGATTAGGCAAAGCGCCTGACGAGGATGCGCGTCGTGGCATCACATCCTGTTCAGTAGAACTTCTGCGGCAAATTGGAACGGTCATGACGACAATTCCAGGCAATATTGATGCTCATTCCAAATTAAAGCGCGTGGTTGATTCGCGTAAAAAGGCAATTGAAACAGGTGTGGGGATTGACTGGGCAACAGCTGAACATTTGGCCTTTGGCTCTTTGCTACTTGAAGGCCATCCTGTTCGACTGTCTGGTCAGGATAGCGGGAGAGGTACCTTTAGCCAGCGTCACGCTGTTTTTGTAGATCAAAAAAATGAAGGCCGCTATATCCCACTTACAAATTTGTCTCCTAATCAGGCTTATTTTGAAGTGATCGACTCACCCCTTTCAGAAGTAGCTGTAATGGGTTTCGAATATGGGTACGCAATGGCTGAACCAAATGCGCTTGTAATGTGGGAAGCTCAATTTGGCGACTTTGCCAATGGTGCGCAAGTTGTTATTGATCAGTTTATTAGCTCGGGTGAGGCCAAGTGGTTGCGCATGAACGGACTGGTGTTGTTGTTGCCACATGGCTATGAGGGGCAGGGACCTGAACATTCATCTGCCCGCTTAGAGCGTTACCTCCAGCTGTGCGCAGAAGATAACATGCAAGTTTGCTATCCTTCGACACCAGCAAACTACTTCCATATGCTTAGGCGGCAGTTGAAAAGAGAATTCAGAAAGCCGCTCGTAGTCATGACGCCAAAATCACTACTCCGTAACAAGAATTGCGTATCGCACATAGATGAATTCACAAACGGTAGTACATTCCACCGAGTGTTATATGAAAACGGCGAAAGCAAGGATTTGAAGTCTATTGAACGTGTAGTTCTCTGTTCTGGCAAGGTGTTTTACGACTTAGCTGAAGGGCGAGATAAGGAGAAACTAACAGGAGTGAGAATTCTAAGGTTAGAGCAATTATATCCTTTTCCTCGCAAAGCGCTCAAAGAACATTTGGCTGAAACCCCCAAGGCAGAAGTTGTTTGGTGTCAGGAAGAGCCAAGAAATATGGGGGCTTGGTCTTTTGTGCGTGAGCATATTGAAAATGTTATGTCTGATATTGGAATGAAGTCAGCTCGTCTGGTCTATTGCGGACGTAAAGAATCTGCTTCTCCAGCAACGGGATCGGCCGCACGTCACCGACTTGAACAGGACATACTTGTTCAGTCAGCATTGACAAAAAATTCGCAACATGTGGCAGCCGAATGACTGTAGTTTAGTGTCAGTCAAACATATGTCAGCGTTAACGCAGACCAAAAAGATATCAAAAGGGGGATATCAGAAAAATGTCAGTTGAGATAAAAGTTCCAGTTTTAGGGGAATCCGTTGTTGAGGCAACAGTCGCCAAATGGATGAAAGCCTCTGGCGAGGCTGTGAAGGCTGATGAGGCTATTGTTGAGCTGGAGACAGATAAAGTGACGCTTGAAGTTCCCTCTCCGGTCAATGGTGTACTGTCTGATATTGTGGCAACAGAAGGGGCAACAGTTGGTGTTGATGCCTTACTTGGCCTAGTTGAAGAAGGTGCTTCGTCGTCATCTGCTTCGCCAAAAGCTGAGAAGCTTGCTGACCCTGACCAAGTGGTTGCTGCACTGGCCCCGTCAGCTGAAGTGTCTGCTGTGGCGCAGGCAATGCCGCTGTCTCCTGCTGTGAGGAAACTGGTTGACGAAAATAACCTCGACCCCAAAGCAATTGTGGCTACCGGCAAAGATGGGCGTTTGACAAAGGCTGATGTCCTGGGTGCGATAGAAAAAGGCGTTGCTCAACCCGTTGCGCAAAAAACAGCTGCATCAGCGCAAGAAGTGCCGCGTGTGGCGGACAACCGTGAAGAGCGGGTTCCTATGTCACGTCTGCGCCGTCTGATCGCCAGCCGTCTAAAAGAGGCTCAGAACACAGCAGCCATGCTGACAACCTTTAATGAGGTTGATATGAGCGAAGTGATGGCGCTGCGTTCTGAATATAAAGAAGAGTTTGAAAAGACACATGGGGCGCGTTTGGGCTTTATGGGCTTTTTTGTGAAAGCTGTTATTTCTGCTTTGCGTGAATATCCTGCGGTGAATGCAGAAATTTCAGGAGACGATATCATCTATAAGAATTTTTATAATATTGGTGTTGCTGTTGGGACACCGCAGGGCCTTGTTGTGCCTGTGGTCAAGGATGCGCAGACGTTGTCTCTGGCAGAAATTGAAACCAAAATTAATGATTTTGGCGGCCGTGCGCGTGATGGCAAGCTCAGTCCGACAGATATGTCTGGAGGCAGCTTCACGATTTCCAATGGCGGGGTTTATGGCTCTTTGATGTCGACACCGATTCTCAACCCACCACAAAGTGGTATTCTTGGCATGCACAAGATCCAGAGACGTCCAGTAGCCGTGGGAGATAAGATTGAAATCCGGCCAATGATGTATATGGCCCTGTCATATGATCACAGAATTATTGACGGGCGTGAGGCGGTCTCTTTTCTTGTCAAAGTCAAAGAGGCAATCGAAGATCCACGACGTATGCTTTTAGGGGTTTAATAAGGTAGCTCTTTGTTACGCTATAAAGTGTTCGAGGTAGAAGAAAATGGCGGATACAGAATTTGATCTGATTGTGATTGGTGGCGGCCCAGCAGGTTATGTTGGGGCGATACGGGCAGCTCAGCTAGGCATGTCTGTCGCCTGTGTTGAAAAACGCAAAACACTGGGCGGGACCTGTCTGAATGTTGGTTGTATCCCGTCAAAAGCCTTGCTGCATGCGTCGGAGAAATATGCAGAAGCTGCCTCTGGCGATTTGGCTGGATTTGGCATTGAGGTTGGTAAAACCAAACTGAATCTAGCTGAAATGATGTCAGGTAAAGATAAAATTGTAAGTGGTTTGACAGGGGGCATTGATCATCTTTTCAAGAAAAACAAAATTACACGGCTTAGCGGCACAGCAAGACTGAAAGGACAGGGAAGGATTGATGTTAGCGTATTAGGCAAAACACAAAGCTATTCTGCTTCCCGCATTCTGATTGCAACAGGTTCAGTGCCAACATCTCTGCCAAATGTTGAAATTGACGAAACCAAAATTGTATCTTCAACGGGCGCGCTTGCGCTGAACCAGTTGCCAAAATCAATGGTCGTCATTGGAGCTGGTTATATTGGTCTTGAAATGGGGACAGTTTGGTCACGTTTGGGTACAAAGGTCGAAGTGGTGGAATATTTGCCGCGAATACTACCCGGAATGGATCTGGAAGTGGCCAACAAGTTCAAAGCAATGATGAAAAAACAAGGCCTTTCATTTCATATGAATACAGCTGTGAAATCTGCGAAGGCAACAAAGACAGGAGTAACGCTGATTTTGGCTGATGCAAAATCACATGAAGAAACTGAAATTAAATGTGATATAGCGCTTGTTTCTGTTGGCCGTAGACCCAACACTGACGGGCTTGGCCTTGAAGACCTTGGCGTTGCGTTAAACGAACGCGGTCAGATAATTGTTGATGACGATTTTGAAACCAACATTGAGGGTGTTTTTGCGGTGGGTGATGTGATCCCTGGTCCAATGCTTGCGCATAAGGCGGAAGAAGATTCTGTCGCGGCGGTAGAAATTATGGCCGGTCAGGCTGGGCATGTCGATTATGGTCTGGTGCCAGGTATTGTTTATACAGCACCTGAAATTGCAACCTTAGGGGCGACTGAAGAAGCTTTAATTGAGGCTGCCATTGATTATAAAAAAGGTTTATTTCCCTTTTTGGCAAATAGTCGGGCAAAGGCTACAGGTCATACGGATGGGTTTGTTAAAATTCTTGCTGATACAAAAACAGACAGGGTTTTGGGATGTCATATCATAGCTCATGAAGCCGGAACATTAATCCATGAAGTGGCGACAGCAATGGCCTTTGGCGCATCCTCGGAAGATATCGCAAGGACTTGTCATGGTCATCCCACTATGAATGAAGCAGTCAAAGAAGCAGCTTTGGCTGTGGATGGCAGGGCCATTCATATCTGATTGCCGACACCCTGGAAATGATGGCAGATGTTTGCTAAGGTTATTTGAGCAGATTACTTGGCATAAGCTTTTGCACGCGGGTGGGTCTGATGATGAACTTCCATTAGTTGCTCTGAATCCACATGTGTATAACGCTGTGTTGTTGATAGGCTGGCATGACCGAGAAGCTGTTGTATGGCTCGCAAATCGCCCCCACCTGCCAGAAGATGTGTGGCAAAGGCATGACGCAGTGTATGAGGAGTGACATGTTCGGGCAGGCCCAACTCTGTTCTGATTTTTTCGATCAGTCTCTGCACCGTCCGTGCATTCAACGGTCCGCCTCGGCTCGAGCGCCATAATAATTGCTGGTCCTGTGGCTGAAACGGACAGGTTGCCGCCGCTGTATGAACTGCATCAGCAACAGCTCTTAGAACTGGCACGTCGCGATATTTTGTCCCCTTTCCCTTAATCCGCAGCCACTCTGACAAAGGAAGCTCTGCTGCTTTAAGGTTGAGTGCTTCAGATATACGCAGACCGCACCCATATAACAGCATCAGTATAGCCTTATCTCGATTCTTTAGCCAGTCAGGCTGATTGCTGGAGTCGACCACATTCAGAATTGTGTGAATGTCTGTATTGGGCAAATCCTTAGGAATAAGGTGCGGGCGTTTGGGCGGTTTCATCCAGCCGAGGTCAATTTTACTCACATAGCCGTTTCGCGCACCAAATTGATAAAAATTGCGCACAGCAGACACTCGTCTGGCTAAAGTTGCATGGCCTAGATTTTTGGCTTGTTGTGTAGCTAGAAAAGATCTGAAATCATGCCGGTCAGGTGGATTTGGTGTGCTGCTCTGCTGGTCAAGGAAGGATAGGTAAGTGTTGACATCACGTGCGTATGCATCAAGCGTGTGCGCAGCATATTGGCGTTCTGCTGCCAGCCAATTTAGCCAGCTTTCCCGCCATGCGCTGATAGGTGATGTAGGGGACGACCCTGTCATGTTAGTCCTCCGCTATTTGATAATAGTTCATGTGCTTCTAATTTTGCCATGAGGCATACGCCTGCTATTTCAGCAAGGTTGGTTAGCAATGTCTGACCCTGATCTGGTGAAAAGCTGGTCTCGTCGCGGCCAGCCAGAACGAGAGCCGAACCTGCAATTGGGGTGGGTAGCTGATCAGGCAGGGCAATCGCGGCCATGCTGGCAACTGGAGATGAGAACAGACCCGTCGTATGAGCTGGTCCCATATAAATAGATCCGGCCGACAATATAGTCTGAATCTGTTCTAAAGGAAGCACCAGAAATCCTAGCTCTTCTGCTTCATTCAGGGCTGCTTCTTCTGGCATCAGCAGCCGTGCTCCGGCAAGGCCAAAAATCAAGGGAAGCTCTTCATCAATCATCTGCGCAAAGCTGATCAGGTCGTTACAGGCTAGAAAACCGAGCGTGGCATGATGCAGCGCTTGCCAGTGCAGCATATTCGTTGCCGCTGCATCAAGTAGAGACTGATTAGCCTGTGACAGCCGCCTGGCCTCTGCTCTGGCATTAGCAGCAATTTTGCCAGTGGCATCAATCAGACCCATATCTGAAGCAGTTCTCTGGGCTGCATTAGCCTTAAGAATAAGGGATAACAGCTCTGGCCGTCCCTCAAGATAGGCAAGAATTTCGTCATCTGTGGGCTGGCTTGTCATTAATTTATCCCTGGCAGCTGTGTAACTCAATTCAGCTTGTCTGTCTCAGGTAATAGACTGTCCGGTGTTTTCCCAGTCGCTGAGGAAAGCGGCAAGCCCCTTATCTGTCAGTGGATGCTTATAAAGCTGCGCTAAAATGACAGGTGGCAGCGTAATGACGTCTGCCCCAAGAAGCGCGGCATCAACAAAATGCTGAGGATGCCGGGCAGATGCAACCAACACCTCAGTTGAAAATTCGTAATTGCTGTAAATGGTGCAAATATCTGCGATTAAATTCATGCCGTCCGCTCCTAGATCATCCAATCTTCCGACAAAAGGTGAAATAAACGCTGCACCAGCTTTGGCAGCTAAAAGGGCCTGCGCTGCTGAAAAACATAGCGTTACGTTGACCATAATTCCTTTATTTGAAAGTTCACGGCATAAAATTAGCCCGTCAGTTGTCAAGGGCACTTTTATAGTCACATTTTTGCTTAGTTCAGACAGCACTTTTGCTTCCTCGCGCATGCCGCTCAACTCAATAGCGGTGACCTCAGCACTGACAGGTCCGTCCACAAGCGCACAAATTTCAGCAATAGTCTGTTTAATGTCTCGGCCGGATTTTGCAATAAGAGACGGGTTAGTGGTCACACCATCAACCATACCGGTTGGCAGAAGGGCTTTTATCTCATCACAATTTGCGGTATCCAGAAAAATTTTCATCTTATCGCTCATTAAGTCATATTGTTTGTTTTCAGGTATCATCTCGTCAGATAAGCAGGGCAGACCTCTTGATCATCTGCACACCGCTGGTGTTCAATGTACTGTCTTCAGGGCCAGCATGGCAATGTAAAAAGGCTATACAGAGAAATGCCTGTTGGCAGATTGTTGATGAAGAACAGGGGAGGAGATACTGCGTGGATAAAAGAGGCAAACACGCAGCAAGCACAAAAAGAGCCTCCCGACGCTGTCAGGTTGCTGTGCCTGTTCCTATCCGTCGTGGCCATATGCAGCTTTATGATTATCTCGCGGGCCCGGCTAAAAACTGTCCTGCGGGTACTATTGTAAATGTGCCGTTAGGAGGTCGCGAGGTTTGGGGACTTCTTGTCAGTCACAACCAGACTGAAGATATTTCGTCTGACCGGCTAAAACCGGTGATTAATCTTGCGGATGTTCCAGCTCTGACAGATGAGACCATGCGCTTTCTGTCAGCTGTCAGCCGCTGGACGCTGGCGCCTTTTGGCTCGGTTATGCGGCTACTTCTAAATACGCCCTCCGCATTACTAACACCGCCTCTTCAGACCTTATATGGGCTTTCTGGACAGAAAACTGATACAACGCGTTTGACCCCGCAACGTTTGCGGGTGATTAATGTTCTGGAGTCTGCGCCGCCGTTGCCACTCACAGAATTGGGCAGAAAGGCAGGCGTGTCGTCTTCAGTCATAAAGCGGCTTGCAGAGGAGGGAGTGCTGAGTCAGACCAGTCAGCCGCGGGCTGAAAGGAGAGAGCCAACTTCCATATTGGACTATCCTCTGACCACCCCTTATAAGTTGACCTTAACTCAGCAATCTATTGCGGATAATATTGACAGCCTTTCTAATTGTTTTGGAGTTCATCTCATTGATGGGATTACTGGCTCGGGCAAAACAGAAGTCTATTTTGATCAGGTGATCAAACAACTTAATTGCGGGCGGCAGGTCTTAATTCTACTACCGGAAATTGCTCTGACCTCATCGTGGAAAGCCCGGTTTGAAAAGTGGTTTGGGCAGGAACCCTCTATCTGGCATTCATCGGTGCCTTCAGCCCGCCGAAAATTGATTTGGCGACAGGCCATATCAGGTCAGCCTATGGTTGTTGCCGGCGCGCGTTCAGCCTTGTTTCTGCCGTTTTCACAGCTGAGCCTCATTGTTATAGATGAAGAGCATGACGGCAGCTATAAACAGGAAGATCAGGTCAGCTATCAGGCTCGTGATATGGCTATCATGCGGGCAAAAATACATGGTATTCCCGTCATCTTGGCCAGCGCTACCCCTTCTCTTGAGAGCTGGATTCATGCAGGAGGCTGTTCGGGCATCATGACTAATATAAGAGGGTCAGACCATGCGGCGTCACCAGATTGGTATCATTGGGGACTGACCAGCCGCTATGGTAAAGCAAATCTGCCAAAAGTTAGTCTCATCGATTTGCGCCTGTCAAAGCCAGAAGTTGGGAAATGGTTGTCATCTGAACTGTTGGTGGCCATAACCGCTCGACTGGAAGCAGGCGAACAGTCGCTGTTGTTTTTGAACAGGCGAGGATATGCGCCGATGACTGTCTGCAGCTCTTGTGGTTACAGGCTGACCTGTCATCAATGTGATTCGCTTTTGGTAACCCATAAGTTGGCTGGCCGCATTCAATGTCATTTCTGTGGGATTGGCCAGCCGATAACCGATACTTGTCCCTCGTGTGAACAAACTGACAGCTTGCGCACGGTTGGACCAGGTGTCGAGCGGCTTCATGAGGAACTTATTCAACTTTATCCAGATGCGCAGATTGCTGTCCTCTCCAGTGACACTGTCCAGGCAGGCAATGCTGACAATATATTTTCTGAGATTGTAGAGGGGAAAATAGACATAATTATTGGCACACAGATGGCTGCTAAAGGCCATCATTTCCCGGATCTCACACTGGTTGGGGTCGTCGATGCTGACTTAGGCCTTGGCGGTGGCGATCTTAGGGCAGCAGAACGCACGTATCAGTTGCTGTGGCAGGTTGCAGGCCGAAGCGGGCGGGCAGAGCGCCCCGGTGAAGTTCTAATCCAGACATTTCAGCCCCAACATCCGGTAATGCAGGCCCTCATGGTTCGGCCAGACGACAATCCGAATGAGGCCAGAGATAAATTTATGAATGCTGAGGCTGAAGCCCGCCAAGTTGCGGGAATGCCGCCTTTCGGTCGACTGGCTGCACTAATCTTGTCAGCAAATGATGTTGTGAAACTTGAACAAGCTGCCCGTCATTTGAATGATATTAGGCCGCAATATGATAAAGTTGATGTTTATGGCCCTGCGCAGGCCCCGCTTAGCCGTGTAAGGGGCCAGTTCAGAATCAGGTTTCTGGTACGCACAGAGCGGCAGGTTGCGTTGCAAAAAATTATAGAATTGTGGGTATCTGAGGCTAAATTGCCCTCTGGCGTGCGAGTTGTGTGTGATATAGACCCCTACAGCTTCCTGTAACAGGCCGTCTGTAAGGGGTTCGATAGGTTGGCAGCTGATGCTTAATGCTGCGCAGATTTGTCGATATTATTGCCGCAGGGCGTTTTTTTGCCTGTCTCAGACTTGCCTTTGCTTTAGGGGTATGATAACTCCCAAACTGAAAAAACACCTTAATTTAGAACAGGAAGTCCGCCTTGAGTTGGCGCCTGGAAAAACACTGCTGGAAACAAAGAAGGTTAAAAGTTGAGGGTCATATTTTAGGCGATGAGGACTGCGTCGTGAGTTCAAATGAAAAAGGTTTAGCTGGCCGCTATGCGGGGGCACTTTATGAGTTGGCTGTTGAAGCAAAAGCAACAGAGGCTGTTCTCTCCGATTTAACCGGACTGAAAAGCCTGATGTTAGAAAACGCTGAACTGAATTCTGTTATTGAATCGCCTGTGTATGCGAGGACTGATCAGGCTAAAGCGGTTATGGCCGTGATGGAAAAAGCGGGGGCTAACAGTCTCACCATCAAGTTTGTAGGAGCGGTCGCGGATAACGGTCGCCTGTTTGCGTTGAAACAGATTATTCAGGCCTTTGCTGAGGAAGTGGCTCGGCGTAATGGTCAGATTTCCGCCGAAGTTATTTCAGCTATCTCTTTAGACAGCCAACGACAAAAAGTAGTTGAGGATACTGTTGCCAAGTTGGCGGGGTCAAAGAATATATCGCTTGAAATGAAGGTTGATCCTTCATTGTTAGGCGGTCTTGTCGTGCGTATCGGGTCACGTTTGTTTGATACGTCTGTAAAAACGAAACTTAACCGGCTTGAAGCCGCAATGAAGGGTGTAGCGTGATGGATATTCGTGCCGCTGAAATTTCAGCGATCCTGAAAGACCAGATTTCTAATTTCGGCAGTGAAGCTGAAGTTGCCGAGGTTGGCCGTGTACTGTCTGTTGGTGACGGGATCGCACGTGTGTATGGTCTAGATCAGGTCCAGGCTGGTGAACTGGTCGAGTTTGATGGTGGCGTGAAGGGAATGGCGCTAAACCTTGAAACAGACAATGTTGGCATCGTTATTTTTGGTGATGACCGCGGCATTAAAGAAGGGGATACAGTGCGCCGGACCTCTTCTATCGTTGATACATCGGTAGGTAAAGGCTTGCTCGGACGTGTAGTTGATGCGCTTGGTAACCCAATTGATGGTAAGGGCCCGATTAAAGGTGCAACACGCACACGTGTTGAAGTAAAGGCCCCTGGCATTATGCCTCGTCAGTCCGTGCATGAGCCAATGCAGACAGGCCTGAAGGCGATTGACAGCCTGATTCCCATTGGCCGCGGTCAGCGTGAATTGATTATTGGTGACCGGCAGACAGGCAAGACAGCCATTGCTGTTGATACCTTTATCAATCAGAAAGCTGTAAATGAAGCCGCTGGCGACAAAGATGGTGACAAACTGTTCTGTATTTATGTCGCTGTTGGTCAGAAGCGGTCAACTGTAGCCCAGATTGTGCGGTCGCTCGAAGAAAATGGCGCCATGGATTATTCGATTGTGGTTGCGGCAACCGCATCTGATCCCGCGCCTATGCAGTTCCTGGCCCCTTATACGGCCGCTGCCATGGGCGAATATTTCCGCGATAATGGTATGCATGCGTTGGTTGTGTTTGATGATTTGTCAAAGCAGGCTGTGGCCTACCGCCAGATGAGCCTGTTGCTGCGTCGTCCACCAGGCCGTGAAGCCTACCCAGGTGACGTGTTCTATCTTCATTCACGTCTGCTGGAACGAGCAGCTAAAATGAATGCCGATAACGGGTCTGGTTCGTTGACAGCCCTCCCTATTATTGAAACACAGGGCGGTGATGTGTCAGCCTTCATTCCAACCAATGTAATTTCCATCACAGACGGCCAAATCTTCCTTGAAACAGACCTGTTCTACAAAGGTATACGCCCAGCGGTGAATGTAGGTCTGTCTGTTTCACGTGTAGGTTCAGCCGCACAAATTAAGGCGATGAAGCAGGTCGCGGGCACCATTAAACTGGAACTAGCCCAGTATCGTGAAATGGCTGCCTTTGCTCAGTTTGCATCTGATATGGACGCCTCAACCCGCCAACTTTTGGACCGCGGTGCACGGTTAACTGAGTTGTTGAAACAGCCGCAATATTCCCCGATGTTAATTGAGGAACAGGTCGCTGTTATATTCGCTGGGGTTAAAGGCTATCTGGATGGCGTCGCGCTGGCAGATGTAGGCCGCTTTGAAATAGGGCTTCTAGACCAACTACGGGGGTCCGGAAAGAAAATTTTGGCGTCTATTCGTGATGAAAAGTCAATTTCAGACAAGACCGAAAAGGACCTGCACGATCTGATCGATTCATTCACTAAGAGCTTTGCTTGAGATGACGGAGAGTGGACTGTGCCATCTGGACAGTTGACTTAATGTAAGGACCATAATAGATGCCAAATTTGAAGGATTTGAAAACACGGATTAACTCTGTGACCTCAACGCAGAAAATCACTTCTGCGATGAAGATGGTTGCAGCAGCTAAATTGCGTCGTGCACAAGAAGCTGCCGAATCTGGTCGTCCTTACGCTACCCGGATGCGGGCTGTTATAGCCACTCTCGCGGCAAATGCTAACAAAAGCTCAGCATCGGAACTGCTTCTTGGCCGCGCAGCTGTAAAAACACATCTTTTGGTAATTATATCAGCCGATAAGGGTTTATGTGGTGGTTTTAACGGGTCTGTTGCTCGTTTAGCGAAGCATGAAATAGACCGATTGGAAGCTGAGGGCAAATCTGTGCAGGTCTATTTTGTTGGCCGCAAGGCAGCAGATGCTCTGGGCAGCGCGATCTCTGACCGCACATTTGCCCGGGTTGAAGGAGTGCAGGGAACCAATTTAGGTTTTGAAAGTGCAAGCGAAATTGCTTCTAAAATCATCACTGGCTTTGAAGAAGGTCAGTTTGACGCTGTTTCTGTTATATTTAACCGGTTCGTCAATGCGATAACACAGGAGGTGACGCATACCTCTCTTATCCCGGTCCAGATTGATGCGCCTGAAGATGAGGCTGGTGAGTCCGCAATTTTTTATGATTATGAGCCTGAAGAGGCAGAAATCTTAAGCGCACTCCTGCCGCGTAATATGTCTACACAGATTTTTAGTGCTCTTCTTGAATCCTCCGCTGCTGAGTTGGCAGCCCGGATGACGGCGATGGATAATGCAACGCGAAACGCGGGTGACATGATCGATCGCTTAACACTTGTTTACAACCGAACCCGTCAGGCGAACATCACTAAAGAGCTGATTGAAATCATCTCTGGTGCTGAGGCGTTATAACGGATATTTTGAAAAGGCAAACGCTGGAGTTGCAAGCTATGGCAAAAAATGCAGTTGGAAAAGTAAGTCAGGTCATTGGCGCGGTTGTCGATGTCGAATTCGATGGTGATATCCCTGATATCTTGAACGCTTTGGAAGTGGATAATAACGGCCAGCGTCTAGTTCTGGAAGTGGCCCAGCATTTAGGTGAAAATACGGTCAGAACGATCGCTATGGATGCTACAGAAGGCCTAGTGCGTGGCACAGAAGCTCAGGACACGGGTGCGCCAATATCCGTGCCTGTTGGCCCGGAAACTCTTGGACGGATCATCAATGTTATTGGTGAGGTTATTGATGAAGGTAAACCGATCAAAGCGAAAAAGAACTACGCGATTCACCGGGCTGCCCCTGAATATGTAGACCAGTCGACTGAGTCCGAAATTCTGGTAACAGGCATTAAGGTGATCGACCTTCTGGCGCCATATGCTAAAGGCGGTAAGATCGGCCTGTTTGGTGGTGCCGGTGTGGGTAAAACTGTTACGATTATGGAATTGATCAACAATGTGGCGAAAGCTCATGGTGGTTACTCAGTTTTTGCTGGAGTTGGTGAACGGACTCGTGAAGGCAACGATCTATACCACGAAATGGTTGAATCAGGCGTAATTAAAACCGATGGCGATGGCTCTAAGGCAGCTCTTGTTTATGGCCAGATGAACGAACCACCGGGTGCGCGTGCACGGGTGGCGCTTACTGGCCTGACATTGGCTGAATATTTCCGTGATGAAGAAGGTCAGGATGTGCTTTTCTTTGTGGACAATATTTTCCGCTTCACACAGGCAGGGTCTGAGGTTTCAGCGCTTCTTGGTCGCATTCCGTCTGCTGTGGGTTATCAACCCACACTGGCAACAGATATGGGGGCACTTCAAGAGCGGATCACGTCAACAAACAAGGGCTCAATCACGTCTGTTCAGGCGATTTATGTTCCTGCTGATGACCTGACCGATCCGGCTCCGGCAACATCATTTGCCCACCTTGATGCGACTACTGTTTTGTCACGTCAGATTGCTGAGCTGGGTATCTACCCGGCAGTGGATCCGCTTGACTCTACCTCGCGGGTTCTTGATCCACGTGTTGTTGGCGAAGAGCATTACAACACAGCACGTGAAGTTCAGGAAGTTTTGCAGCAATACAAGTCATTGCAAGATATCATTGCCATTCTGGGGATGGATGAATTGTCTGAGGAAGATAAGCTTGTTGTTGCCCGTGCGCGTAAGATTCAGAGGTTTTTGTCACAGCCGTTCCACGTTGCTGAAGTATTCACGGGTACCCCTGGGGCATTCGTCAGCCTTGAAGAAAGCATCAAAGGCTTCCAGGGCATTGTGCGTGGTGATTATGATGATTTGCCAGAAGCAGCTTTTTATATGGTTGGAACGATTGATGAAGCGATTGAAAAGGGCAAAAAACTTTTGGCTGAAGCTGCCTGACAGCCAACAGCCGCGACTCAACAACAGCCTCCAACAATAAGGACATTATAGCCATGGCCGAAACAACAAAGATGGAACTTGTCACGCCAGGACGCGTTGTGGTCAACAAACCTGTTGAAATGGTTGTAATCCCGGGCAGTGAAGGTGTTTTTGGCGTGCTCCCCCGCCATTCAGCTTTGCTCGCGAACCTGCAGCGTGGTGTCGTTGAGGTGTTTGAAGGTGGCAAAGTAATTGACAGGCTGATGATTGATGGTGGTATCGCTGATGTCACGTCAGATAGCGTGACAATCCTGACCGAGCGGGCCGAAGATCTGAACAAATCGAATACACAGGAAATTGGGGAGCGTGCAAAAGCTGCGTCAGAAGCGGAGGCTGATTTTCTGAAAGATGTGGAGGCTGCCTTATAAATGGACAATCACAGAGCAGTGTAAATCTAGTGATGGCAGGATTTAAAAGACGTTGATTTCCTCCTTGAACGTGTCGATTAAATTTTCATATACGTCCTGTTTAAAAGGTACAGCGCGCTGAACCAGCTGTTCTGGTGAAAGCCATTGCCAGCTTATAAATTCTGGTTCTTCCGTTTCAATATTAATGTCAGAATCAGACCCTGTGAAGCGCAAGGCCACCCATTTCTGTGTTTGACCGCGATAGGCCCCTGACCACAGCCTATTAGCCAATTCCTCAGGGATGTCATAATTCAGCCAGTCCGGGTGAATGCGGAGGATTTCAGCTTTGTTTGTTCCGATCTCTTCTTGCATCTCGCGGAAACAAGCTGTCTCAATGTCCTCGCCTTCATCGATACCACCTTGGGGCATCTGCCAGGCTTCTGCGCGATTATCTATCCGCTGGCCACTGAAAATTTGCCCTTTAGCGTTTATCAACATAATGCCAACACAGGCGCGATAGGGCCTGTTTGCATAATTTAATGGTTTGATTTTAATTTCTTTCATGGCTTGCCCACCGATATACTATGGTTTGGTTGACAATGATTTTGAAGACAGGGCATTAAAAACACTCAGTCCGCGTAGCAAGTCAACAGCCCGTGCCAGCTGGTAGTCAATTTCAATCGGGTCTTTTGGTTCTGCAGAGGCAGTATTATCTGCTGTTGGTTTCGCGCCACCTTCCTGGTTGTCCAATGCGCCGCGCAGATCTTCTTCCCTGACAAGTCCACCCTCCAGTTTTTCAATCCGCGCTAAGGCCACCTCAATATCAGGGGAAATGCCTTTCGCCTGAATAGACACACCAGATGGGGTAAAATAGAGGGCTGTTGTCAGCCGCATTGCGCCATGTCCTGGCATTGGTGTGATGGTCTGCACGGATCCTTTGCCAAATGAACGTGTGCCCATTACAACAGCACGGCGGTGATCTTTTAGCGCGCCGGCGACAATCTCAGACGCAGAAGCAGAGCCTGAATTTATCAGGACAACAAGGGGTAACCCATCACTGATATCGCCGGGCCGTGCATAAGCATGTTGAATGTCATTTTCACCGCGGCCCCGCGTTGAGACGATCTCACCTTTTTCTAAAAAGGCGTCGGACACGCGTATCGCCTCAGACAGCAGTCCTCCCGGATTATTCCGCAGATCAAGAACAAGGCCGGTCAGTCCTTCTGCCGTTTCAGCCTGCAGGTCATCCATTGCCTTTTGAAGGCCGGGCGAGGTCTGTTCTGAAAATGTTGTGATCCGAATATAGCCGATAGTCTCATACAGACGTGAGCGAACAGATCTGATCTTTATTTCATCTCTGATAATGTTGACTTCAAAAGGCTCATCCTGAGCGCGTTGCACGGAAATCTTTACATTTGAGCCAATCGGCCCGCGTAATTTTTCAACGGCATCATTCAAAGTCAATCCAACAATACTTTCCCCGTCAACAGAGATGATCAGATCCTCAGGAAGAATTCCAGCTTTATCTGCAGGTGTATCATCAATGGGTGAAACCACCTTCACAAAGCCATTTTCCATTGTTACCTCGATACCAAGGCCGCCAAATTTTCCCCTTGTCTGTACCTGCATTTTTTGGAAATTATCATCTGGCAGATAGGCTGAATGAGGATCAAGGGATGTAAGCATGCCGTTAATGGCTGCCTCTACTAAATCTTGATCAGATACTTCTTCCACATAGTCTTCTCTGACACGTTGGAACACATCGCCAAATAAAGTCAGTTGCCGATAGGTCTCCTCATTGTTTGACTGTGCCTTTGTTGTCAGCGGTGCTATCAGAAACAGCGCAGAGAACGCGCCAAGGATCATGGCTGCAAGGACAAATAGACGTCGTTTGGATAAAAAAGTCATTGTGCAAAGGGCCCTTTTCCGAGCTACTGTTTTGTCAAAATTGAGTTATCTAACTTGACGGTGTTACTATCATAGCTTCTGCAGTTCAACCTGTCAGCGATAAATCTTAAAAGGTGTCTGGCAAGTTCTATAGTATCAGGCTTCGACCAGTCATCTCTTCAGGTTGATCTATTCCAAGAAGAGCCAGGAGTGTTGGGGCCAGATCTACCAAACTGCCATTTTGCAAATCCCGTACCGGGGCATCTTTCATATGATTAACCAAAATGCACGGCACAGGGTTTGTTGTGTGCGCAGTATGTGGCGAGTTTGCGGTTGGATCCCACATTACCTCGCAGTTTCCATGGTCTGCTGTTACAAGCATTGCCGCGCCAGCTATTGACACAGCCTCTGCTAAGCGCCCAACAGCGCTGTCGACAGTCTCAACGGCTTTTATCGCTGCGTGAATATCTCCTGTATGCCCCACCATATCCGGGTTGGCAAAATTCACGATTATTAGGTCATGCTGCTTTTTTGTAACCGATGCAAGTACTGCGTCCAGCACGCCCTGCGCGGACATTTCTGGTTTCAAATCATAGGTTGCCACTGAAGGCGAAGGGACAAGTTGTCTGTCTTCCCCTGCAAAGGCTGCTTCCTCTCCGCCATTGAAAAAGAAGGTCACATGCGGATATTTTTCAGTTTCAGCTACTCTGAGCTGATTAAAACCCGCTTTCGATACAATCTCGCCTAAACCGTTTCGCAACTCTGGCGGCATAAATAATGGTTTTACAGTATTAGTCAGATCATCAGCAACTGGCGTCATGCTCAGCATGCCTGCGGAGAAAGGCCTAGTTGGCTTATTATCCAGGCGACAGCCTGTCTCTTCAGGTTGCACAAGTGCCCGCAGGAACTGGCGAACACGGTCCACTCTAAAATTTGCAACCAGAAGGCAGTCATTTTCAGCAGGACCGGCATAGCCATTTATGCAAGTTGCCGTTATAAATTCATCTGTTTCCCCCCGTGCATAGGCATCTGCCAGAGCTGTTTGTATATCAGTTGCGTGATGAGGTGCTCTGCCAGTGCATAGCACATCAATAAAAGCCTGCGTCCTGTCCCATCTGTTGTCCCGATCCATTGCAAAATAGCGGCCTGTGATGCTGGCAATACAACATGTTGATGGCAGGCTGGCAATAAAAGCAGGCAATTCATCTGCAGCAGCTTTTGGCAGAGTGTCACGCCCATCTGTGATAATATGAAGCGATACTGGGATGTTTGCTGTGGCCATAATCTCGGCAATTCTGTGTATGTGATCCGTATGTGCGTGAACTCCTCCCGATGAGGTCAGCCCTGTCAGATGCAGGGCGCTGCCTGCCTGTGCACATTGTTTTGCCATGTCAACAAGGGGCGGCAATCTATCTATCTCACCAATTTTGCAAGCAGCAGAAATTCTGGGCAAATCCTGCATAATCAGTCGTCCCGAGCCGATGGTCAGATGACCGACCTCAGAATTCCCAGGTTGACCTTTTGGCAGGCCGACAGCGTCCTCCGAGGCCTGTAACAGGCAGTGCGGATAGTTAACAAGCAATTCGTCAATGATAGGTGTGTGCGCCCTTTCAACAGCATTTAGGGCTGAATTGGCGCTGCTGCCCCAGCCATCCATAATACATAAGATTACCGGCGTTTTGGCTGTCATATAGGCAATCCTGTGAAAGGCGGAATTTCGCTTGTGGTTATATCGCTGACAAGACGTTCCAGCAAGCTGTTAAAGCTGTCTTCGATATCAGCCTCTATGATAAGGGTGGCGGGCCAGTATCATTTCGGCTCTATAGAGCTGTTCGGCCAGCATTGCCCGGCAAAGCATATGTGGCCAGATCGCGCGTCCAAAGGCGATCTTCTTATCAGCTCTTTTCAGCAGATCGGGATGATGTCCATTTGCGCCGCCAATCGCAAAAAAACACTGAGAGATACCGTCAGCCCGCCACTGACCGATCGTATCTGCCAGTTCTTCAGAACTGATATTAATTCCATCTGGGTCAAGGCTGATCAGGCGTTTGGATGAACTTGAACTCTGGCTTATATAAGAAAGAAGCTTTTTGCTTTCGTCTTTTGTACGTGCTGGTCCTGTAGGAAGCCGGGACTCAAATTCCTGCATATGTGTAGGAAAAGGGCACCGGCTCAGCCAGCCTATACATAATTCGGCTTCGGGTGTTTTGCGTGCCTTGCCAATACCCAGTATGGTCAGTTTCATTTTTCAGACAGTTGTTAGTTAATCAGCGTGGACTTGAAAAATGCCATCACGTGGCGTGACTGTGTCCCACATCCGCTCAAGTGAATAAAAATCACGCACCTCAGGTCGGAACAGGTGAACAATCACTTCTGCGGTATCCAACAAGACCCAGTCTGCCTGTGCTAAGCCCTCTTTGCCCAATATAGCCACGCCTGCGCGCTTAAGCTTGACCTCCAGATGTTCAGCTAGGGCTGCAACCTGACGCGAAGAAGAGCCAGAAGCGATTACCATAAAATCAGCAATTGAGGATTTCCCTTCTAAGGGAATGGAGACAATATCGATCCCTTTATTATCGTCAAGCGATTGCAACACCAGATCTTTGACCTGTTCAGGGGTTAGTTGCAGACGATTGTCCTTGGTAATGGTCTATCTCCTTAATTATACTTTAGCGCTCGCCGCATATAAAGCAGAGAATATCGCTTTTTTCTGACAAGAGCAAGATATCATGCTGTTCTGCCTCTGATCGCCGTTGATGAAGCAGTATCAGATGCTGTGTGTATGAAAGCCCAGCCACCTATATTGCGTTTTAACTTGCGTGCCGGCCTTTTTCTTTTGCCCGACATCAGCGCTGCGCCGGCTGAGGCAAGGGCCTGAAACCGGTAATGTGGCCTGTTCACCACGATAATAGGCAGCAGCCGGGATATAAAGTAAGCCCGCTCCCATTGCGGGAATTGAATAAGATTATCTGCTCCCATTATCCATATCAGATCAGCCCTCGGACATCTCTTTATCAACAGACTGAGACTGTCAGCTGTAAATTGAAGGGCTTTTTTTTGCTCAAAATCCAGAACTTTTATCCAGCTGTATGGCTGAGCAACATCTCTTGCACTGGCAAGGCGCTGCATAAACGGGGCCATCTCCTTCTCAGATTTTAACGGATTTTGTGGACTGACCAGCAACCATACTTCATCAAGTCGTGCAGCTTGTCTTGCTTGACGGGCTATATGAACATGTCCTTTGTGTGCCGGATTGAAGGACCCGCCGATAAGACCAACGCGCCGTCTGTAGGGGTAAGTTGGACAGGCTGCTGATAAGGGTGTATCAGCTTTTTTAGGCACGGGTCTGTCCCGACCCGCGCACGGCATATTTAAAGCTGGTGAGCTGAGCTGCGCCGACAGGTCCTCTGGCATGAAGTCTGCCTGTTGCAATCCCGATTTCAGCACCCATGCCAAATTCCCCGCCATCTGCAAACTGGGTAGAGGCATTCACCATGACAATCGCACTGTCAATTTCATTCAAAAATGTTTCAGCCTCACCCATATCCTCGGTGATGATGCTTTCTGTGTGGCCAGAACCATTCAGGCGGATATGGGCAATGGCTTCATCTAACCCTGATACAGTTTTCACAGCTATAATCGGGGCCAAAAATTCACATCCCCAGTCAGCATCTGTTGCTGGTACAACTCGGTCATCACAGCCAGCAATTATATCTGTTCCACGCACTTCACAGCCACTGTCAAGCAGCTTTTTGACGATTGTGGACATATCTTTGCGGCTGATCGTTTGGTCCATCAGCAATGTTTCTGCTGCTCCGCAGATACCAACCCGCCGCATTTTAGCATTTATACAGATATCTGTCGCTTTTTTCATATCTGCCTGAGCTGATACGTACAGATGACAGATACCTTCCAGGTGCGCAAATACAGGTACTCTGGCTTCGTCCTGGACGCGCCTGACCAGCCCTTTGCCGCCGCGTGGGATAATTACATCGAGCTGTCCGGCCGCAGCCAGCATTGCGCCTACAAGCGCTCGGTCAGGCGAAGGGACAGACTGTATAGCTGCTTGCGGCAGGCCAGCAAGGGATAAACCTTGCTGCATCAAACCGGACAGCATCTGACTGGTGTGATAGGAATCACTTCCGCTTCTCAGAATCACCGCGTTTCCTGATTTGATGCACAGGCCAGCGGCATCGACTGTAACATTTGGACGTGATTCATAAATGACCCCAATTACGCCAAGTGCTGTTGATATGCGGGCAATATCAAGGCCATTTGGCCTGGTCCATCTTGCCAGCTCAACCCCTAATGGGTCGTCCAATCCTGCAATATCCTCAAGGCCAGTAGCCATTGCCTCAATTCTGTCGGCTGTTAAGGTAAGCCGATCGATAAAGGCATTTGTCAGACCTGTCTGCCGGCCATGTTCTCTATCTTTTTGGTTTGCAGTTTCTATCTGCGAGCTGTTCTGGCGGATCAGGTGGGCAGCCTGAAGAAGGGCCTGATTGCGGCTTTCTACCACTGCCCGACCCATAACAGCCTGTGCATTGCGCGCCTGCCCAGCCATTTGGCTGATAATTGCATCTGCTTCTGACATGTCGTTCAGATTATTTTTTGTTTGCTGCCGATGACCTGACATCTGTCACTTCCTTTTTCACATTTCTGTCCTGCTACCTAGTATCTGGCTATTCATGGCGCAGAACAAGATCATCTGCATGGATCAGTTCAGCTCGGCATTCATACCCCAATATCATGGCAAAGTCCTTGCTGTTATAACCTTTAAGTTTTTCAGCCTCTGCTGAAGAATGTCCAGCCAGCCCATGGCCTAATTCTGCCCCTGTTTCTGTCAGAATAACAACTAGATCGCCTCTTTCAAACTGGCCATTTATATTTGTGATGCCGACAGGAAGAAGTGATTTTCCCTGCCGCAGAGCGGTTTGTGCACCCTGATCAACTGAAATAGAACCTTTTGGATCAAGTGCGCCGGCGATCCAGCTCTTTCGGGCTTTTACCAGGCTGGTCTGTGGTGTGAAAAAACTGCATTTTGCTCCAGCTATCAACGCAGACACAGGTTTGTCATCAAACCCTTTGCAAATGATCATGCCAACCCCTGCCGCAGTGGCAATTCGTGCTGCTGCTAGTTTTGTGGCCATACCACCAGACGCAAATTCTGCGTTGGCAGTCCCACCCATAGCCAACACTTCAGGTGTGATGTCTCTGATTTCAGGAATATGACGGGCTGTCTCTATCTGATGGGGATTGACGGTATATAATCCATCCACATCTGAAAGCAGGATTAGTAAATCTGCTGATACCATTGCCGCAACCCGAGCAGCCAGCCGGTCATTATCTCCAAACCGAATTTCATAAGTTGTGACCGTATCGTTTTCGTTCACGACAGGTACAACACCCAGATCAAGAAGTGTCTTTATTGTGGCTCGTGCATTGATATGGCGGCGGCGGGTTTCTGTATCTTCTGGGGCGAGCAGGATCTGGCCCGCACGGAGACCCTCATCTGCCAGCGCCTCTGACCAGAGTTGTGCGAGCTCAACCTGACCTGTTGCCGCAGCGGCTTGTTTTTCTTCCAGACGTATGGTTTTGTTGCTCAAGCCCAGATGACGGCGGCCGAGCGCGATAGAGCCAGAGGAAATCAGAAGTACCTGGCTACCTTGCGAATGCAAGGCAGCAACATCTGCTGCCAGCGCTTGCATCCAGTCTTTTCTGGCTTCGCCACGGATAGGGTCAAACAGCAGGGCAGAGCCAATCTTAATCACGATTCGCTTAGCATTTTGAATATATTCAGGTATCACGCCATAGCCTCCTTAACCCTGCTCATGCGGTGTCCAGGATAAGAGGTTTGCCGCTTGAGCGGGCTCTGCCTTGCTGTGTTCGATTAGCGCCGCTACAGCTCGCAGAACAGCGGTAACGCCTTCATGACTGACAGATGACATATAAAGAACGGTGCCTGCCCCGGCTGCCTGCAGCGCATCACGCACCTCATCAAGATAGTCAGCTGGGGCGGCATCACATTTTGACAGCACCAGCACTTCAGGCTTGTCTGCCAATATATCTGCATAGGCTTCAACTTCACGCCGCACAATCTGCCAGCTTTTCACCGGATCATAGGACGACGCATCAATCATATGAAGCAGAGCGCGGCATCGTTCAACATGACCTAAGAATCTGTGGCCAATACCTGCCCCCTTATGGGCCCCTTCGATGAGCCCGGGAATATCAGCCATTACAAATTCCCTGTCATCAATACCAACCACACCCAGATTAGGATGCAGAGTTGTAAAAGGATAGGCAGCAATTTTTGGCCGGGCAGCAGAGACAACAGACAGAAACGTTGATTTGCCTGCATTGGGAAGACCAAGCAGACCAGCATCTGCAATCAACTTCAACCGCAGCCAGACCCACATCCCACTACCCTTTTCACCTGGCTGGGCCTTGCGTGGGGCTTGATTGGTGGAGGATTTGAAAAAGGCATTGCCTTTACCACCAATGCCACCAGCGGCCAGAACAATTTCCTGATCCTCTTTGGTGAGGTCAGCCAGAATGGTTTTACCATCATCTGCAATAATCTGACAGCCAACAGGCAGTTTCAGGACTACATCCTTGCCCCGCCCACCAGACCGGTTCCGCCCGGCACCTGGAATGCCAGACGTTGCCTTGAAATGCTGTTGATAGCGATAATCAATCAGCGTATTCAGTCCGCCAACACATTTGGCCACCACATCACCGCCACGTCCTCCATCGCCGCCATCAGGTCCGCCCATGGGCACATTGGCCTCACGCCGAAAACTGACGGATCCCGGACCGCCATTTCCAGAACGGATAAAGATTTTTGCCTGATCCAGAAATTTCATTAACTTTACCTTGTGATGAAGACTGCTCTTTACCGCCAGCTTACACGGCCCATAAATAAAAAGGGGATTTGCCCAGATGCACGGGCCATCCCCTTGATAAAATCGCTGGACAGATGTGTAAATAACACCTCTGTTTCTTTCTTGCGCATCTGCTGTTATTCAGCTGCCTTTACCTGATCCTGAACGGATACAAACATGCGTTTGCCCGTTTTTTGGCGGAAGCTGACATTACCGTCACATAAGGCAAACAGGGTGTGGTCCTTGCCCATACCAACATTTTCCCCTGGGTGAAACTTAGTGCCGCGCTGACGAACAATTATATTTCCTGCGATAACCGCTTCACCACCGAATTTTTTCACGCCTAAACGGCGTCCGGCTGAATCACGACCGTTTCTCGAGCTACCACCTGCTTTTTTGTGTGCCATGCCCTGCTCTCCTCCATCTTAATCTTTATTCTTTGCTGTAGCCTTTTTAGAGGCTGCAGCTTTCTTTGCTGTTTTCGTCTTCGCAGCAGCTTTCCTAGCTGCTGGTTTTTTCTCTGCCTTGACAGAAGCCTTTTTGGTTGGCGC
>CABYOG010000002.1 GCA_902520575.1 uncultured SAR116 cluster alpha proteobacterium | reverse complement strand
GCAACCAGCGGATTGGGCAGGGGCGTGAGAATGCAAAAACATTCATGCAGGAAAATCCAGACATTGCGAATGAATTGGAAACAGCGATTCGTTCAAATGCCGGACTTGTTCAGGAACAGATGATGGACACCAGTATTGCCAATGAAGAAGAGGTAGATGCTTAACGGTTGAGAAGATATCCCTGCCTGCCTGTGTCAGCAGGACAGGCAGGTAAGTCTGGACAAGCTCAAGCAGTTTTGCTTAAAACGAGACTGGTTATTGTCAGTAGTCCAGTATTTTTAATGCTGTCTGGCTGACTGTCAAATTCAACAGCACTTTTAGACAAGATTTCGCCATGACGTCTGTTTCTGATATTCGATCTGCCTTTTTATCCTTTTTTGCCGGACGTGACCATGAAATTGTCGCTTCTAGTCCGCTTGTTCCACAGAATGATCCGACTTTAATGTTTGCCAATTCGGGCATGGTGCAATTTAAGAATGTGTTTACTGGGCTTGAACGCCGCCCATACGACCGGGCAACAACTTCACAGAAATGTGTGCGGGCAGGTGGCAAGCACAATGATCTAGAAAACGTTGGTTATACTGCGCGCCATCACACATTTTTTGAAATGCTCGGGAATTTTTCCTTCGATTATTTCAAGGAAGTTGCGATTGAACAAGCCTGGTCGCTGGTCACTGGTGAATTTGGCCTGAACAGCGACAAACTATTGGTTACTGTTTATTCTGAGGATGAGGAAGCTGCTGAACTATGGCGCAAAATTGCCGGACTGTCTGATGATAGGATTATCCGCATTTCAACATCAGATAATTTCTGGTCGATGGGCGCAACTGGTCCGTGCGGGCCTTGCTCAGAAATTTTCTATGATCATGGGGATCATATTTCAGGTGGTCCTCCAGGTTCGCCAGATGAAGATGGCGACAGGTTTATTGAGATCTGGAACCTTGTCTTCATGCAGTATGAGCAGACTGAGACAGACCGTCTAGACCTGCCGCGGCCATCTATTGATACCGGCATGGGGCTTGAGAGGATTGCTGCTGTTCTTCAGGGCAAACATGATAATTATGATATTGACCTGATGCGTGCTTTGATTGAGGCGTCTGCTGATGTGTCTAGCACAGATGCTGACGGTCCGCTGAATACCTCTCACCGCGTAGTTGCTGATCATTTGCGTTCAACTGGTTTTCTGATTGCTGATGGAGTGCTGCCGTCAAATGAGGGGCGGGGTTATGTCCTGCGGCGGATCATGCGCCGTGCGATGCGACACCTGCATCAGCTGGGCTGTGCGGACCCTGTGATGTATCGTTTGGTGCCGTCGCTTGTCCGTGAAATGGGAGGGCATTACCCTGAACTTGTACGTGCGGAAAGGCTTGTCACTGAAACGCTGCGGCTCGAAGAAACTCGGTTTAAAGAAGCCCTAGCTCGGGGCTTGAAATTATTGACAACAGAAGTAGAGGGGAAGGCCAGTGGTGGGGTTCTTGGCGGTGATACAGCGTTTCGCTTGTATGATACCTATGGCTTTCCGCTTGATTTGACGGAAGATTTTATGCGGGGTTATGGCTGGACGGTTGATGTGGCTGGCTTCAATGCTGCTATGAAAGCACAGAAAGAAGCGGCTCGTGCAGCTTGGGCAGGTTCAGGCGAGACAGCAGCTGAAAAGATTTTTCTCGAGTTGGCAGATAGAAACGGGCCAACCGAATTTCTGGGTTATACCAATCTGACCTCGGAAGCTGTTGTGGCTGAAATACTGAAAAAAGCGCATCCGGTGGATACAGCTAAAGAAGGTGATGAGGTGATTATCTGTGTCAATCAAACACCTTTTTATGGCGAGTCAGGTGGCCAGGTTGGTGATACAGGTGTGATGGAATGGACTGATGGCTCTGCTGTGGTCACCAACACTGTCAAGACAGCTGGTTTAGTTTTGCATCACGTCCGGATCCACACAGGGATATTGGCACTGGGACAGGCTGTATCTTTGAAAGTTGACGCCAGCCGGCGCGCAGGGCTGAGGGCCCATCACAGCGCAACACATCTGCTGCATGAGGCATTACGTCAGGTGCTGGGAGATCATGTAGCGCAGAAAGGATCGTTGGTGACAGATACGCGGCTGCGATTCGATTTCTCACATCCGAAAGCAATGTCAAATGAAGAAACTTCTACTGTTGAGGCGATCGTAAATGAACGTATCCGCATGAATAGTCAGGTCGCCACGAAAATCATGGCCCCTGATGAAGCGATCAATGAAGGGGCGCTAGCCCTGTTTGGTGAAAAATACGGCGATGAGGTGCGGGTTGTTTCAATGGGCGGGGCAGCAGATCAGGTTGGCCGATCAGCGTGGTCAGTTGAGCTGTGTGGAGGAACACATGTTGAGCAAACAGGCGATATTGCTTTGTTACATGTTATCTCTGAATCGGCAGTGGCTGGGGGTGTTCGACGGATTGAGGCGGCAACACATGCAGCTGGGTTTGCTGGGCTGGTGGCTAATAAAGCGATTCTTTCTGAATTATCAGTCGAGCTAAAAACACCTCCAGATCACTTGGCGTCGCGTGTCGCGCAGTTACTGGAGGAGCGTAAGGCTCTTGAAAGGGAAGTTACAAAACTGCGGCGTCAGATGGCAACAAGCAGTGGGACAGCAGAAGCTGAAAAAATTGGAAATCTGGCTTATATTGCTCGGATATTACCAAATACACCGGCAAAGGACTTAAAAGCTATGGCTGATCAGTTCCGGCAAGGGGTAGCCTCATCTGTAATTTGTTTGGTTGCCACAGACGAAAATAAGGCATCCTGTGTGGTGTCCGTCACTAATGATCTGACAGCAACTCATAATGCGGTCGATCTGGTGCGCCTAGCGTCTGCTGCCTTAGGCGGCAAGGGAGGAGGAGGTCGTGCGGATATGGCACAGGCTGGCGGGCCTGAAGCCGGCCAGGCTGATGCGGCTATCGCGGCTGTGCGGGCGGCTCTGGCAGGATAAGCTTTCTTTGAAAACAACAGCCAGGCAAATGCCAAGCTGAATTGTTGTCTGTTGGGATAAAGTTATGTGCTTTACCCTAGCATTGCTTTTTGCAGATTCACATCCAACGAATCTAGAAACTCATCTGTGCTCAGATAGCTCTGATCCGGGTTGATCAGAATAGCCAGATCCTTAGTCATCTTGCCTTTTTCAACAGTCTGGATGCAGACTTTTTCGAGGGTTTCAGCAAAACGTGCAACTTCTGGCGTGTCGTCAAATTTGGCCCTGTAAGATAGTCCGCGTGTCCAGGCAAAAATAGATGCGATAGGATTGGTAGAGGTTGTTTTACCCTGCTGGTGTTGCCGGTAATGACGCGTGACCGTGCCATGCGCGGCTTCTGCCTCAATTGTTCTTCCATCAGGGGTCATCAGCACAGATGTCATAAGCCCTAGTGATCCAAAGCCCTGAGCGACTGTGTCAGACTGTACATCGCCATCATAGTTTTTGCAGGCCCAGACAAAACCACCATTCCATTTCATGGCGCAAGCAACCATATCATCTATAAGGCGATGCTCATAAATGATCCCGGCTGCTTCAAATCTGTCTTTATATTCAGTGTCAAACACTTCCTGAAACAAATCTTTGAATCGACCGTCATAGACTTTCATGATTGTGTTTTTGGTTGAAAGATAAACAGGCCAGCCCAAATCAAGGCCATAATTCATGCAGGCCCGAGCGAATCCCTTGATGGATTCATCGAGGTTATACATGGCCATGGCCACACCGCCATCTGGGAAGTCATAAACAGTCTCTGTTGTCGCATGGCTGCCGTCAGCAGGCTGGAAGGTCAAGGTCAGCTTACCCGGCCCTGATACTTTCATATCTGTTGCGCGATACTGGTCACCAAAGGCATGGCGGCCAATCACAATTGGCCGGGTCCAGCCGGAGACTAGGCGCGGGACATTACTGCAGATGATTGGCTGACGGAACACAGTACCGCCCAAGATATTCCGGATCGTGCCATTTGGTGATTTATACATCTTTTTAAGGTTAAATTCGTCAACCCGGTCTTCATCAGGGGTGATGGTGGCACATTTGATACCAACCCCATATTTTTTGACCGCATTCGCTGCATCAATGGTGATTTGATCATCTGTTGCATCTCTGGCTTCTATGCTGAGGTCAAAATATTTAAGATCAATGTCCAGATAAGGGTGAATTAACTTACTTTTGATTTTCTGCCAGATGATCCGGGTCATCTCATCCCCATCCATTTCAATTACGGGATTTTTTACTTTAATTTTACTCATCGACTTCCTCAATTTTTTCAGTCAAATAATTTATTGGTCCAATTAAAGCGAATGGCATTGTGGTACCCGATGGACTGATATTTTTAATTTTTCAAAATTGGTTTACTGTGAATTGTCTTCATACGCAAGGTCTTGAAGGTGCCTTGTGACATCTTTACCCAGGAGCTTTTTTCTTATCGTCAATCAGGTCAATAAGCTCATCTGGAGTAGCAGCGACATGCATCTCAAACACGCCTTTGGAATGGATGAAGCCAGTCTTGTTAGCATGGTCAATCATATTTAAAAGCGCCTGCCAGAAGCCATCGGTATTCATAACAAATACAGGCGCTTTTAAAAGGCCTAACTGATTCCATGTCATGACTTCCATCCATTCATCCATTGTGCCTAATCCGCCAGGCAGGACGATAAAACCATCGGCCTCGACATACATTTTTGCCTTCCGCTCATGCATATTTTCTACTACATCCAGCTTTTGGACCTGGTGGTTTCCAACTTCAAGCGATTCCAGGAAATACGGAATGATGCCATTCACATATCCACCGGCTTCGAGCGCGCCTCCTGACACAGCCCCCATTAATCCTGTCCGTCCGCCGCCATATATCAGCTTGTGGCCGCGTGCGGCGAGCATACGCCCAACAGTTTCAGCATCATTTGTGTATTGTTCTGACGTCCCTTTTGCTGCGCCGCCAAACACACAGAAATTCGCCATAATTCTCTCTTTCTGGCCTGAGTGTTTCACGCAGGCCTTGTTTTAGAAGGCAGATTATTGTTAACAGTCGAAGACTAAAATAATTCATGCATTACCGCCACATGTAAAAGGTAATGTCACTATTAGGCAACTAGACCATTAGGGCAAGAGAAGAGCAGGTTTAAGACTTTAGTCACCGAAATATATTTGTCATCATACAGTTTCAACTATACCATAAATTGAGAGGATGTTTCAGGCAAGCTTATGCGAGGGGACAGCACATGCGAGTGCTCATTGCTGTGTTATTAATCATAGGGGGCGGGCTTGCCGCTTTAGCTCTTATCTGGATGTTTTACACAACATCTGATCCTAAATCCTCGTCAACAATTTCTGCCGTCACAGATGGGGAGACAGAAAGGCATAAAGAAAACACGGCTAAAGGTCAGACAGACACAACAGAAGGAATATCTGATTCTGCTGCAAAGCAATCTGATTGGGAGAAACAAGCTGATCCTGATGACGAATCTTCTTTAAAGATTGATGTGGTCCGAATAGGCCCTGATGGAACAGCAGTTTTTGCAGGCCAAGGGGTTGCGAATGCAGATGTGGTAATTTTTGAAAAGAATAAAATTTTAGCTCAAACATCTGTGTCAGTGAATGGTGAATGGGTGGCGGTTGCTGAACAACCACTTACCGCCGGGGAACATTTGATCATCGCCGAGATGAAAACGTTTGATGGCAAAATTTACAGAGCAGATCAAGCGGTCATTGTTGAATTGGGAATATCAGGTCAGGATATGCCACTTATTGCCCTTGTGCCAATGACTGAACAGTCTGAGGCGGAATTGATACAGACGCCAAATGCTTTTACCGGCACTCCACAAAGACAAATAGGTCGGCAGACAGCAGGCACGACGGATTTAAATGACGATTTGAAAGCTGTTTTGATTGAACCGGTCAGATTGTCAGTGATGACTCTAAGCTGGGCTGATCAGGACAGCCTTTTCGTCAAAGGGACGTCAAATGGTGGAGAGGCCGTGCGCGGAATGCTGAATGACCGTGTTTTCATTGCCAATCATGACAAGGACAGCGGTGACTGGACGGCCCGCATTTCTCTTCACGGATTGAAGGGAGAGTCTGGTCTTCTGGTCAGTCATTTGCTGGACGCAACCAATAAAGTTATTGTCTCACACCAGTTGGATTTCAGCTTAAGTCAGCTTGATGTTGGCCGTGATGGTAGTGAAATGATTATCATTGAAAAAGGTGACATGCTTTGGCGTATAGCTTATCGTACCTATGGTGATGGTATTCGATATCTTGATATTGTGAAACGCAATCAAGACCGTATCGCTGATCCTGACTTAATTTATCCTGCTCAGATATTTGCGTTGCCTGAATAAAAGCAAAATAGATAAGCCAAAACAGGTAAGAAAGGCCCTTCGTGACTAGTGAAATGAAGTTTTCTGAACTGGTTATAACACCGTCAACCGTTCCTGGCTGGCCGGTAAAAGCCTGTGTCGGGCTGTTTTGTATTGGCTTGCTGGCTTTGTACCTTCCGCTTGGTGTGCTTAGTCTTGGGTTGCTGTTCTATATTAGTTTAATTCTTCGTGTTACGGCTCAGCCAGAAGCATGCATTAGGCCGGACGAAACGGTCTATGCCCCCGTTGATGGACGAATCATATCCGTCGATGAACGTAGTGATGGTACTAAGACAGTTATACTTCAGCCGGATTTGTTTGACAGCCATCTGCATTATGCGCCAGTTGCAGGCCAATTAGAGGACATTACATGGGTCGACGGAAGCTTCAAATTCAAAGCCCTTGATGGGGTCACTAATGACTTACGTGTGCGCCGCGAGATTACTTGGCGGACAAAAAAGGGGCATCGTGTTGAAATGACACAATTCGGTGATAAGTGGTGTAGATTAATCCAATGTTTCCTGCGTGAAGGCCGCCAGACCATAGTATCTGACCCTGCAGGGCTAGCGCTGTTCAGAGGGGTGGTGATGGTCACCTTTATCACCTCAGCATCTTTGAATGTTGTCCCCGGGCAACGTTGTTTGGCAGCGCAAACACAGCTTGGTCAGGCATTTTAAACCTGCGTCGTCTGATCTTAATGTGCCCTGCAGTGGCACGAAAGGACAGAAAACCTGATGTTTGATGCCAAACTGAAACCATTGATTGCTCCAAGCCTCGTTCAGCTTGGTAAAATTTGTCTTCGTTTTGGACTTAATGCTAATACCCTTACTGCGATTGGGTTTGGATGGGGGTTTTGCTGTGGCTTGCTAATTTGTGTTGAAGCTTATGGATGGGCTCTTGGGGCACTTCTGTTGAACCGAATGTGTGATGGTCTGGATGGGGCTGTTGCCCGGCTAAGCCAGCGAACTGACTTTGGCGGTTATTTGGATATTGTTTGTGATTTTATATTTTATGCGTTTGTGCCGTTCTGTTTTGCAGTAACTCATCCCGAAAAGGCAGTAGTTGCCGCATTTTTAATGCTGAGCTTTGTTGGAACAGGAAGCAGTTTTCTGGCCTATGCAATTTTGGATGCCAAACATAGCGCAGTTGATGCGCATCAATCCAGAAAAACAAAAAGTTTTGCCTATCTTGGTGGACTGACAGAGGGGACAGAAACTATCGCTTTTTTTGTGTTGATTTTGCTCTATCCGGATTACTTTTCTGTATTTGCGCTTATATTTGGTTTCTTATGTTGGCTGACAACAGGTTACCGTGTTTATGTGACCTGGGTTGAATTTGGAAAAGGGAGTTGAAAACAGAAGAAACCTCTTTATTTTCTGTTATGTGAGTCTGGAGTAATTTTACAATATAAGACTAGTTTTTCGAGTGAGATACAGGAACATATTATCATGAAATTTGGTGTAGGGCAGGCGGTAAAGCGGATTGAAGATGCCAAATTGCTGATTGGTAGAGGCCAGTTTACTGATGACCAGTTGCCAGGACATGGCTTGTCTGTCGCTTTCCTGCGGTCGCCCTTTGCTCACGCAAAGCTTACACATTTGGACCTGACAGAGGCACGAATTTCAGCCGGTGTTCAACTAGTAGCTAGTCAAGCTGAAATGGATGAGGATAATGTCGGTGAAATTCATTGTCAGCAATACGTGGAGAACCGCGACGGTTCGCCGATACCCAGAACAACGAAGGCAGCTATGGTGCGTGATATCATCCGACATGCAGGAGATATAATTGCTATGGTAGTCGCGGATACGCGGCAGCAGGCCTTGGATGCGATTGAGTTGATCGATGTCGATTATGACATCTTGGAGTCAGTGTGTGATGTCTATGAGGCAACGGAACCACATGCGCCACAGCTTTATGATTGTTATCCAAATAATACGGTTTTCACATGGGAAGCTGGGACAATTAATGAAGCACGTTTAGCGATAGATGAGGCTGTAGCGTCGGGGGCGCGACTGGTTGAGGTTGATGTGATTAACAGCCGAATTATGCCAAATGCTATGGAAACGCGGCCAATGGTGGCCCAGCCGATCAAGGAGAATGGTGGCTTGCGGATATGGAGTGGAACCCAAGGGCCTGTCGGTCTTTCTGCCCAAATTGCTAAAGCGCTTAATTTAACAAATGAACAACTTCAGCTGTTGACAGGTGATGTGGGCGGCGGATTTGGTTACAAGATATTCCTGCATCCTGAGCAGCTCTGTATTGCCTGGGCGGCGAAAAAGGTTGGCCAAACTGTCCGTTGGCAGCAGGAAAGAACAGATTCTTACCTGTCTGATTTGCATGGCCGTGACAACCGCACTAAAGCCAGGGCAGCTGTTGATGAACGAGGTAAAATTCTCGCTCTGGACGTTATAGTTCATGCTAACATGGGAGCTTGGCTATCAAATTTTAGTATATATATTCCTACGTTGTCTGCTTGTCGAACCCTGACAGGACCTTACGATATTGCGGTTGCCGGCATGGAAGTGCGCGGGGTTGTGACAAATACGCCAGCTGTCGATGCTTTCCGCGGTGCAGGGCGTCCCGAAGCTAATTATCTACTTGAACGTCTCATGGACCACATTGCTCATGTAACGGGCATGGACAGAGTTGGGGTTCGCCAGGTGAATTTAATCAAGCCTGAGCAGATTCCCTACCAGATGGTTGAGGGCGGAACAGTTGATTCAGGAGATATGCCGAGCCTGCTGGCTGAGGCGATGGAGAAGGCAGATTGGCTGGGATTTGATGCGCGGCGTAAGGTCAGTGAAGAACAAGGAAAATGGCGCGGTATTGGGTTGTCCATGTATTTAGAGCAATGTGGCGGCGGTGGCGGTGCAAGCGTGGATATTGAATTTCATAAAGACGGAACAGCAACTGTATATGCTGCGCAACAGGATAATGGTCAGGCTCATCGCACCACATTAACGCAGATTTTTTCTGGTAGGCTTGGGTACGATGCTGAGCTGATTAATATTGTGCAAGGCGACAGTCTGCGTACACCGCCAGGAACAACAGGTGGAGCCCGAATGTCTGCCGTTCTGGGTTCTACATTGATGCAGGCCGCTGCTATGATTGCAGAGCAAGCGCTGCCGTTTGCGGCTGAACATTTGCAGGCAGAGATAGGTGACATTCAGTTTGCAGAAGGAATATTCACTGCTGCGGGAACAAACCAGTCGGTGACAATTGAGGATTTGGTCAGACTTATTGCTACAGATGACCCGTCCCAGCATCCGTTGAACCGGGTGCATGATTATACAACTGATGGGGCGACTTATCCTTATGGCTGTCACATTGTTGAGATTGAAGTTGACAAGCAGACCTATCGCCCGGAAATTGTGAATTACACTGTGGTCGATGATTTTGGCGAGATCATCAACCCTTTAACACTGGAAGGCCAGATACATGGCGGAATTGCGCAAGGGATTGGTCAGGCGCTTTACGAACACGTCGCTTATGATGAAGACGGGCAACTGCTTGCTGGTTCGCTGATGGACTATACCTTGCCACGTGCTGACCATATCCCCTCATTTTCGATTTCACGCCGCGGTACCCGCTGCCAGAACAACCTTCTTGGTGTCAAAGGTGCTGGAGAGGCTGGAGCGATTGGCGCCCCACCTGCTGTGATTTCTGCATTATGTGATGCGCTTGGTATTGTCCATATTGATATGCCAGCCACATTAGAGAATGTCTGGCAAAAAATGAAGTTGAAGAAGGGTGTTGTATGAGTCCTACAATTGTGAAATCTGATCAGGAATGGCAAGAGCAACTGACCTCAGAACAGTATCACATTACTCGCAAGCACGGCACTGAAAGAGCGTTCACAGGTAGATACCATGACTGTGATGAAGACGGGACTTATCACTGTATCTGTTGCGGATCAGCCTTATTTGGCAGTCAGGATAAATTTGATTCAGGCACAGGCTGGCCATCTTTCACGCTGCCTCTTGATGAAACTGCTGTCGGTACAAAGTCAGATCGCAGCTTTTTTATGGTCCGCACAGAAGTACATTGCAGCCAGTGTGAGGCTCATTTAGGTCATGTGTTCGAAGATGGGCCTATAGATGCAGGGGGCTTGCGCTATTGTATAAATTCGGCCTCTCTTGAACTTGTCGCTGAAGATGCAGGTTAGGCGATCTAAATAAAGTCACATTTCTGATTTATATGTAGCGTGTTTAGGATAAGAGTAGCGGGGCCTTGGTATGAGAAGAAAGTTGGTGAGCAAAACTATCACCAGCCAATATATAGCTATAGACTTTTGCCAGAAAAACCACAGTCAATAGTCTTCAATCTTTTTGAAGGTTGTCTTATAAAGTAGGTTTTTAGTCGCAATATTACTTTCCAGGCTGAGCCGCTTCATATTGTGAAGGCGGACTTCTGCTTTTGTAAGCTTTTTATTGGAATCTGTGTCTATAGACAAAAATAATTTGATATGCTGTTCTGCGTATTCATTAGGGTTAATCATGCCGTCCTTGTCGGTATCCAGACGCCCAAAATGACCCTCAAGCATCTGCCTAACCTCATGAAGAGTAACCAGCTGGTCCTGGTCAATATTTGCCGCCAGCAATGCATCAGGTTGCGATGCAGACGGGTGGTCAACCGAAGATATATCAGTGGTTAAAAGGCTGATAATGCAGGCTGTGCTAACCCCGGTAAAACCGGCAAGCCAGAGGGTTTGTTGAGTTTTTCTCATATTGCGTCGCTTCCTACTGAATTTTAATAATCTGAAATGCCAGGTTCTTTCCTGATGATTTTTTAGGCTGATTAGGATAACAATAGGGACAATCCAGGCTGAATTTAGGCGGTAAAATGGCAGGAGTCTGTTGTCGGCCTGCCTGATATGAACAGTGTTTTGAAAAACAGGAAGGGGCAGACCTTGCAAATGACCAGGCATGATTCTATCAGAGCTGTTACAGGGACAACCCGTCTGTTTGGCTGTATTGCCAGTCCGACTGACCATGTACGGGCTCCGATGATCTTTAACAGAATTTTTGCTGAACGTAACATCGATGCTGTGATGGTGCCTGTTGATATTCCTGCAGAACAGCTGTCAGAGGGGATTAAGGGTCTGAAAAAACTTGGTAATTTCAAAGGTGCGGCAGTCACAATTCCGCATAAGCTTAAACTTGCTGTGCTCTGTGATGAATTAGGGCCAGGGGCAAGAGCAGCGGCTGCGGTAAATGCTGTCCGATTTGCAGATGATGAACGTTTGCTCGGTGATAATTTTGATGGTCATGGTTTTGTTGCTGGTCTTTTGGGTGAAAACCCCATTGGTCTGCCGCCTGAACACATCCTGCGTGATAAATCAATTCTGATTATTGGTGCTGGTGGGGCTGCTCGTGCGATTGCTCTATCACTAGCTGATCAGCCGATTTCTCGTGTTGATGTGACCAACAGGACGCATAGCCGAGCAGAAGAGGCTGTCCAACTTGTTCATAAGTTGGGTGGAAATACAAAAGTTCTTGCTATACAAAGCAATGATATTGATTTTTATGCTTATGATATGGTGATCAATGCCACGCCGCTTGGCTTGCACGAAAATGATGAGATGCCCGTGGATGTAAATTTGCTGCGCACGGATTGTCTTGTGTGTGACATAATTATGATCCCTGAGAGGACCCGCCTGATAACAGCAGCTCAGCAGTCTGGCCGTCCGGTCCATGTTGGCAGATACATGCTGGATTATCAGGTCGATCTGATTGGTGAATTTATTGGCGCATATGAGAAAAAAAAGTGAATGATGAAGATTTCATATTGAAACTTAAGGGTCAGCGGATTAACTAAAGTTTCATGGATCAAATGAGGGTGGCTAATGGCTGAAGAAACAAGCTGGACAGAGGAACGTCTGGAAAAATTGCAAAAATTGTGGGACTCGGGCTTGTCCATTTCACAAATTGGTGAACAGCTGGGGGTAACGCGTAACGCAGTAGCCGGAAAAGCACATAGATTGAAGTTGCCCAAACGGCAGTCGCCAATATCAAAGACGGAACGTCAAAAGAATAAAGAAGCCAAACAACGCGACTTGCCTCTGCGTCTTGTATTGCGGGATATAAAATGGTCACGGTCAAAATGTGTCTGGCCCTCAGGCGACCCAAAGACAGTTGAGTTTAATTTCTGTGGCGCGCCCATCGTACCCGGCAAACCCTATTGTTCTAAACATTGTGAGCTAGCCTATACGACGTCGCGCGATGGAAGCTAAACAGACACCCTTACGGGTCCACCGGTTAGAATACGCACCCTTTGCTTGGACTGTCACTGCCACCCGCCTAGATGTCAGCATCAAATCACCTGACACGCTAGTCAGTGTCACACTGGATATAAAGCCTAACCCTGCGGCCAAACCATCTGATGAGCTTTTGCTAGATGGCCGTGGCCTTAGCCTGTTATCTATAGAAGTTGACGGCCTGCATCTGGCTGTTGATCGGTATCGTCTTGACATTAATCAGCTGCGAATTACTGGACTGACAGGTCAGCATCAAGTCAAGGTTACCTCAACATGCGCACCCTACACCAATACCGCTTTGGAAGGGCTATATTTGTCAGGTGATATGCTTTGTACACAATGTGAGCCGGAAGGCTTCCGCCGGATCTGCTATTATCCTGACCGGCCGGATGTCATGAGCATCTTTACGGTGCGTATAGAAGCGGATCTTCAGTATAAGCAATTACTATGCAATGGAAATAAGGTGGAAGATGGGCCTGTTGGGTCTGACCGTCATTTTGCCTTATGGCATGACCCGCATCCCAAGCCCTGTTATTTGTTTGCTTTGGTTGCAGGCGATTTGGCTCTTGCGGAAGATAGGTTTACCACAGCCTCTGGACGTGATGTTACACTGCAGATTTGGGTTGAACATGGCAATCAGCATCTGACTGAACATGCAATGGTAAGCCTAAAAAGTTCGATGAGGTGGGACGAGGACGTCTATGGCCTTGAATATGATCTTGACCTGTTTCAGATTGTTGCGGTGAGTCATTTCAATATGGGCGCGATGGAAAATAAGGGCCTGAATATTTTTAACAGTAAATTCGTTCTGGCAGACCCGGCAACAGCCACTGATGATGACCTGAACCGTGTTGAATCGATTATAGCGCATGAATATTTTCATAACTGGTCAGGCAATAGGGTCACCTGTCGTGACTGGTTTCAATTAACATTAAAAGAGGGGTTAACTGTCTTTCGCGATCAGTGCTTCAGTGCAGATATGCACGATGAAACTGTGAAGAGAGCTGAGGATGTCGCTATGTTGCGCGCCATTCAGTTTCCCGAAGATGCCAGCCCTACAGCCCATCCTATCCGCCCGGAAGCTTATGCTGAGATTAATAATTTTTACACCCCCACAGTTTATGAAAAAGGGGCCGAGGTTATTCGCATGCTCAGCAGCTTTCTGGGCCCAAAAGCCTATAGACGGGGTGTGGATTTGTATTTTCAGCGTCATGACGGCCAGGCCGTAACTTGTGATGATTTTCTGGCTGCGCTTGCTGATGCAAATGATATGGATTTGTCATTATTTTCGCTGTGGTACAGTCAGGCAGGTACGCCTAACTTGACAGTCAAGCGGAATATTGTATCTGAAGGCCTAATAAATCTGACCTTGTCACAATCGCTGCGACAAACTGCTGCTTCGACTGCAGTCGGCCCAATGCCTGTTCCTGTGAAGCTGGGCCTTGTTAGTCAGTCAGGAGAGGCCGTTAAGTTCAGCATTGGCGGGCAGAATCCGGAAGTAGAACAAACGATATTATTGACCACTGATATGATGGATGTTGAATTGGAATTGACGCAGCCATCTGTGACGCCGGTTGTGCCATCTGTTTTGCGCGGCTTTTCTGCACCTGTGCGCTTGCATGATGATTTATCTGTGGATGAGCTGGCTATTCTGGCAGCCCATGATACAGACGGGTTTAACCGTTATGAAGCTTGTCAGCGTTTGGCGCATCTGGCACTTGAACAGCGGCTAGGTTCTGATGGTACAAATGTGGCCGTAGAGACTGTGCTGATAAAGGCAGTGACAAAAATTTTTGAAGATGCAGAATTAAGGAATGATTACAAATGCTTGTGCATGTCTGTTCCTGGTCAGTCTGAGGTTGAGCACCGCGCTGCACAAGCAGACCCGGTTGCAATCTGGCAGGCGCGGCAGGCTCTGCAGGTTGAAATAGGCAGTCATTTATCAGAGCAGATTAGGTATGCGTTGGCGACAGAGGGCTTGTGCGATACATCTTCTGGCCGTGCGTTACGTAATCGGTGTGTCTATCTGGGGGTGGCTTCAGCAAGTGAGAACGCTATACGTGTTGCAGCAGAACAAAGTTATGATTTGAATATGACGTTATCCATGGGCGGTCTGACGGCTCTTAACATTACCATGCATGAGGTTCGTAGTATCTGTGTGGAAGCTTTTTATGAACGCTGGAGGAACACTTCTCTGGTCATGGAAAAATGGCTTGGCCTAGAAGCGTCTTCACCTTTTTCAGGCACAATTCAAAATATGCAAAAACTGATGCGTGATCCTGTATTTGATCCTGATAACCCGAATAAATTGAGATCGGTCCTCGGAACATTTGCAACGGCCAATCCAGTGCAGTTTCATAAAGAAGATGGCAGTGGGTATCAGTTTATTGCAGAACAGATTGCCGAATTGGACAACCGTAATCCGCAGATTGCCGCTCGGCTTGCTTTGGTGCTGACGCGTTTTGCCCACATAGAGCCTAGCCGCAGAAGATTGATGAGAAAATCTGTGGCATGGCTGTCAGAACTACATTTGTCAGACAATCTTCAAGAAATCGTTGGCAAAGCCATAGCTGCGGCGACAGATTAGCCCTATGGCCGGGTTCTGCTTGCCTATTTAGCGTAGGAAAGCCGGAATATGATCACTGTCTTTAAAGCTATTTCCTTTCCAGGCGGGGGGGCGTTTATCTCCCTGATGAGAGCGTCTGGAGTGGACTTTATCAACCTTATCAGGAATTTTTTCTTCCTGGCTTAACTGATCTGAAGCAGTCTTATTTGAACTGCGGCTTTCTCGATGTTTTTTTGCGAATTTTCCAGTATCGTCACTTGGATGCTCTTTTTTCGACTGCTGACCGGTGTTCGATAAAACAGGAATGGGCCGACCTGTTAGTTTTTCGATCGCTAATATGGCTTTTTCATCATCCTCACCGGCAATCAGCGTAAAGGCATGGCCATGGCGACCGGCACGGCCGGTGCGCCCGATACGGTGCACATAATCTTCTGCGTTAGACGGAACGTCAAAATTAAACACATGGCTAACACTGGGGATATCAAGGCCGCGTGCAGCAACATCAGATGCAACCAACAGTGGTATCTGCCCATTTTTGAATTCCTCCAGAGCGGCGAGACGTGCACTCTGGGTCATGTCGCCATGTAGACCTGTTGCCGAGAAGCCATGCCGTTTCATCGATGACAGCAAAGTCGAGATATCTCGTTTTCGGTTGCAGAAAATGACTGCATTCTGAATATCCTGGCTGCGCAGCAGATCCCGCAGTGCCTCACGTTTCTTCTTAAAAGTTGTACGCACTAGATTCTGGCTGATTGTATCGGCTGTTGATGCAGGTTTGGCAACTTCAATTAGTTTTGGATTCATGACAAATTTGCGACCGATTGTATGAATTTCTTCAGATAAAGTTGCCGAAAAGAACAGGGTCTGCCGCATAACAGGCAAAAAGCTAACAATGCGTTCCACATCAGGAATGAAGCCCATATCCAACATTCGATCAGCTTCATCGATGACTAGAATCTTTACATCCTGAAGGAGTACCTTGCCCCGTTCAAAATGATCTAATAAGCGGCCAGGTGTTGCAATAAGCACATCAACACCTTTACTAAGAGCGGCATCCTGCTCAGAAAAACTTACACCGCCTATCAGCAACGCCATACTCATTTTATGGTTAACTGAAAATTTTTTAAATGACTCAGAGACCTGAGCGGCCAATTCTCTTGTTGGGGCTAGGATAAGCGAGCGGGGCATGCGTGCCTTCGCTCGTCCAGACGCCAAAATGTCGATCATTGGCAAAGTGAAAGACGCGGTTTTGCCTGTTCCTGTCTGCGCGGAACCCAGTATATCACGACCCATCAAGACTGACGGAATAGAGGCAGCCTGAATGGGTGTAGGCGTTTCATAGCCGAGTAAAGTAACAGCTTTAACAAGCTCATCACTGAGACCTAAATCAATAAATTGGGAAGAAATAGTGGTAATCCTTTAATATCGAAAAATCTTACATCTGCTTAAGACATAATCAACGAGTTATTCTCATTACCAATACAAATGCATTTATCGCAGGGTACACTGATTTTGTTGCCTGGTCAAATGACAACCAGCTCTGGTGTTGTTTACCATTCCTGCGTATGCTGCGCAAAATTTTTGCAATGAGCCTTGGATTTTCTATTATGCCCACACTTGTATTTATACCCGGCCTGCTCTGCACATCAGCTTTGTTTCAGGCGCAGATCGATGTGCTTGAGACGACACATAAGATTAAGGTTGCAGACACAACTGGCCTTGACTGTATTTCGGCGATGTCTGAACGCATTTTGGCACAGATACACGGGCCTTTAATCCTGTTTGGCCTGTCAATGGGCGGCTATATTGCGATGGAAACCGCAAGGCTGGATGCTAGCAGGGTTCATGGACTTGGCCTGTTTTCAACAGGGGCACGTGCGGATACAGAAGATAGGCGCAAAATGCGGAATGATCTGGTAAGGCTGTCAGCTATAGGCAAATTCAGAGGTGTAACTCCCCGTTTATTGCCAAAATTCCTATCCCCGCAGGCATTGCAGAATGAACGGTTGACGAACACGGTGGTTCATATGGCAGAGACAGTAGGGCAACACAATTTTGCGCTACAGCAACAGGCTATTTCAAACCGCATCGACCAACGGCCCCATTTGTCATCCTATACTGGTCCATCCTGCGTGGTTTGCGGGGATATCGATGAATTAACACCCCCTGATTTATCTGTTGAGATGGCAGGTTTGTTACCGAACTGTGAACTGAAGTTGCTGAAGGCAACTGGGCATTTGTCAACTATGGAAGCGCCGGAAGCTTGTCTTGCTGCGATGCAGAGTCTCATTGAAAGAGCAGGGCAGGGTAGCTGAACTGCACCTGTGTGGTCTAGACATCCAATTCTTGTAACACCTCGTAAGCATGGTCACGAATATAACCAAATCGCAATTCTGGCTTTTTACCCATCAACGTGTTTACTAGCTTGTCAACATCGCGGCGGTCATCTGCGCCATCCATGTTCCGTTTGGGAAGGTCGACTTGCAATAATCTGCGGCTGTCGGGGTTCATAGTGGTTTCTTTTAATTGAGCGGGCGGCATTTCCCCCAGACCTTTAAAGCGACTGATATCGACCTTTGATTTCTGCGTGAATTGTTTTTTTAGTAGATGGTCACGATGCTCATCATCCAACGCATAGGCTGTTAAGGCGCCCTGTGTCATCCTGTACAAGGGCGGCTGGGCAAGATAAAGACGGCCTTTTTCAATGAGCTCTGGCATCTCGCGGTAAAAATAGGTCATCAATAAGGCTGCAATATGGGCTCCGTCTACATCAGCATCCGTCATGATGATGATCTTCCCATATCGCAGCCTATCTGCTGAAAATTCCCTGCCGCCCTTTACCCCGAGTGCAAGAGCCAGATCAGATAGTTCCTGATTTTGAGATAATTTATCAGCTGTTGCACTGGCGACATTCAAAATCTTGCCACGCAGGGGTAATACAGCCTGCGTTTTTCTGTTTCGGGCTGATTTTGCTGATCCCCCAGCACTGTCTCCTTCAACCAGAAACAATTCTGTAAGCTCTGTATTTGTCTCAGTACAGTCAGATAATTTACCTGGCAAACGCAGTTTTCGCGTTGCTGATTTGCGGGCCACATCTTTTTCTTTGCGTTTGCGTTTGCGGTCTTCCATCCGCTCAATCGCGCGTTCCAGGAGGTCATTTGCCCGCGTAGGCTCATCTGAAAGCCAAATTTCAAACCTGTCACGCACAGCTGATTCAGTTTGTCTAGCAGCATCAGCAGTGACCAACTTGTCTTTTGTCTGCCCTTGAAATTGGGGATCCTTTAAAAAAACAGACAGCATCCCGGCAGATTCTGCAAGGATATCCTCTGCTGTAAGTTCTGCAGCCTTCTTCTGGCCCACCATCTCACCGTAATTACGCAGTCCACGGGAGATGGCTTGCCTGAAGCCTGTTTCATGTGTGCCGCCCAACGGGGTAGGCACGGTATTGCAATAGGACCGGAAAAAACCATCCTCCGCGGGGGTGAGCCAAGTAATCGCCCATTCAAATTTCTGTCCTTCAATTTCTATCCGCCCTGCAAAAGGCTGGCTTAACAGCAGTGGTTTATCCTCTGTTGAATGGTTCAAGTAATCAGCTAGACCGCCTGGAAAGCAAAGCTGCTGTTGTTGGGGGACAGGGTTGGCGTCTGTGATCAGTTCACGGGAACATTGCCATCTGATCTCAACCCCAGCAAACAGATAGGCCTTGGAAAGGGCCATGCGATATAGTATTTCGGGTTTAAATTGACAATTCGTCCCAAAAATATCTTCATCAGGAGTGAATCGGATTAAGGTCCCGCGCCGGTTCGCTGTTTTGCCCACAACGGATAGTTGTCCAGTTGGTCTGCCGCGCGCAAAAGACTGACTGTAGAGGATTTTATCTCGCGCAACCTCAACCTCTAAATGGCTGGACAAAGCGTTCACCACAGATGCTCCAACACCATGAAGTCCGCCAGAGGTCTGATAGGCTTTGCCAGAAAACTTCCCACCGGCATGCAAGGTGGTCAGGATGACCTCAAGCGCAGATTTATTCGGAAATTTTGGATGGGGATCAATTGGGATGCCCCGACCATTATCACTTATGCTGAGGGTGTTCATATCCTCAAGATGAATTTCAATCCAACTGGCATAACCGGCGACAGCCTCGTCCATAGAATTATCTAAGATTTCAGCTGCTAAATGATGGAGTGCTCGTTCATCTGTACCGCCAACATACATGCCTGGCCGATGTCTTACGGGTTCTAGCCCTTCCAGAACTTCAATCTCTCTAGCATCATAGCTAGTCTTCTGGTTACTACTGGGAAACAAATCTGACATTTCATTTATATTAAAAAGTTGAGTCCTGCGAATTTTACAATATATGGGGGTGCAGGAAAAGGGTTAAAACTAGATACAGCGATTTAAACTTAGCGATGGATTAATTTTTTTTGCGAATGCCTTTTTTTAAGGTGGATTAAAATGATCCTGAAAACAGTTTAGAATTTAATAAATGGCGGCCTTGAAATAGCTTAAAAGTAATGATTTACCAAGTGGCATTAAAATCTATTCTCACGGCAAAGCTTTGGTCAATACAGGTAAATATATTGTAGTGTCTTCTAATGCATCTCTGCTGTTCAACCTCATTGTTAATTTTTCATTCCGCCTAAGTTTTTGTATACAAGACAGCCAATTTTTTAGACAGGGGACTTGATATATGGAGAGCGCATCGCTGAGCTCTGAGTCATAAAAAACCCCGAGCGTAAGTGCCCGGGGTTTATCATTATCTGTCTGAAGGATTTAATATGAGTAATACATCTGAAACTCAACAGGATGGGGAGCATGCTCAAGGGTAATGACCTCTTCCATTTTTAGTTCGATGTACGCATCAATCTGGTCGTCTGTAAACACATTACCTTCTGTTAAGAACGCACGATCAGTATTCAGGCTATCTAGAGCCTCACGCAGGGATCCACAGACTGTTGGTATTTGCGCGAGTTCTTCTGCAGGCAAGTCGTACAAATCCTTATCCATTGCATCTCCAGGGTGGATTTTGTTGCGAATGCCATCCAGCCCTGCCATCAGCATTGCTGAAAAAGCAAGGTATGGGTTAGCTGTTGCATCTGGGAAGCGTACCTCAACGCGCTTGCCATTTGGGCTGGCTACAAATGGGATACGGCAGGAGGCTGAACGGTTCCGTGCAGAGTAAGCGAGAAGCACCGGGGCTTCGAAGCCTGGGATCAAGCGCTTGTAGCTGTTTGTTGATGGGTTGGTAAACGCATTCAGAGCTTTTGCATGTTTAATAATACCGCCAATGTAATGCAGCGCTGCTTCAGATAAATCCGCATAGCCGTTACCTGCAAATAATGGCTTGCCGCCTAACCATAAAGACTGGTGAACATGCATTCCTGAACCATTATCACCGGCAATCGGTTTTGGCAGAAAAGTCGCAGACAGTCCGTAGGCATGGGCAACCTGATGCACTGAGTATTTGTAGAGTTGCATATTATCAGCTGTTTCAAGCAGCGTGCCAAATTTCATACCTAATTCGTGCTGAGAAGGAGCGACTTCATGGTGATGCTTTTCCACAGGTACGCCCATATCCGCCATAACCGACAGCATTTCAGAACGAATGTCCTGTCCTGAGTCGACTGGTGGAACGGGGAAATATCCCCCTTTCACGCCCGGGCGGTGACCCATATTGCCTTCTTCATACTCGCGTGCGCTGTTGTAGGGGCCCTCTACTGAGTCAACCTGAAACATCGAGCGGTTCATGGACACGTCCACCTTTACATCTTCAAAAATGAAGAACTCCGCTTCTGGACCAAAATAAGCTGTGTCCGCAATTCCGGCTGCCTGCATGTGAGCGAGAGCCGCTTTTGCCGTGCCGCGCGGGTCACGTTCATAGGGCTCGCCTGTAATAGGGTCTAGCACATCACAGAACACTGCCACCGTAGTTTGCGAAAAAAACGGGTCAACATAAGCACGAGAAAGATCTGGCATTAACTTCATGTCTGATTCATTTATTGCTTTCCAGCCCGCAATTGAAGATCCATCGAACATGAACCCCTCAGCAAGGGTTTCTTTATCTATCGTATCAATATGCTGTGTTACATGCTGCATTTTACCTCGTGGGTCGGTAAAGCGCAGGTCGACGTAAGATACGTCGTTCTCTTTGATCATTTCCATAATTGTTTTTGCGTCAGACATTTTGTTTTCCTTTCAAGTATTTTTTTCGGCTCTGATTATGTTCATCTCGATGTTTTCAGCAGGCTGGACAGGCCGCAGGATCTCAAATTCCTAATTATTCCAATCAGACGGCATTTCCGCCCGTCTCGCCGGTGCGGATCCGGATGGCTTCATCAATGGAGGAAATAAAAATTTTTCCATCTCCAATTCGGCCTGTTTGTGCTGCTGTTTTAACTGCTTCAACAACGCGCTCAGCCATATTGTCCTCTACCACCACTTCAATTTTAACCTTGGGCAGGAAATCAACCACATATTCAGCACCACGATACAGCTCTGTATGCCCTTTTTGGCGACCGAATCCCTTTGCCTCAAGTACGGTAATCCCCTGAATGCCGACTTCATGTAAAGCTTCTTTAACTTCATCAAGTTTGAACGGCTTGATGATTGCTTCTATCTTTTTCATTAGCTTTAACCTGAACTGTTTTTGATTAATATGCTAAAATGTCGAATTGGCTTAACAATTCTTACCTAACTCGATAACCCTTAAACACTAGGTGTTAAAGCCTTGTTAAACTTTTTTCGCAAGACTTTGAATGGAAGGGGCTAGAGAACAGCCTGCATTTGCACATTAATTAGGCAGAGTCGTCCAACATTTTTTGAATGCGTGAGACAGCCCGTTCAATCGCTTCATCTGAATTGGCACAGGACAAACGAATGTAGCCTTCACCAAAACTGCCGAATGAAGTACCTGCGATTCCGGCGACACCATATTCTTCCAACAGTTTCTCTTGGAATGCGTGAGAGGAAAAGGGAGTGTCAATGATATTTGCAAAAACGTAAAATGCACCGCCTGGCCGTTGGCAACTTACTCCTTCAATCTGGTTCAATAATTTCGTGATAAGCGCGCCTCTCCGCTTGAACGCTGTCAGCATCTCATCGACACAGGACTGATCTCCCTGCAAAGCAGCAATCGCGGCATGTTGGGAAGGTGCATTCACACAGGAATGGAAGTTTACAGCCAATCTGTCTGCATAATCAACAAGCCGTTTGGGCCAGACACCGTATCCAATACGCCACCCCGTCATCGCGTAGGTTTTTGACCAGCCATTCAAAATGATCAATCTGTCCTGAAGGCTGGGGTAGGTCATTAGTGAAACTGGTTCGCCTTTAAAAATTAACCTGTCGTAAATTTCATCTGATAGGACAGTAACATGCGGAAAAATCTCAAGCCCCTTAACAAATTTGTCGAATTCAGCGCGCGGGGTGATGCCACCTGTTGGATTCGCAGGTGAATTTACAATAACAAGACTTGTTCTATCCGTGATTTTTGACAGCACTTCTTCCGCATCAAAAGCGAAACCGTTTTTCTCGACTAAACCGTAAGAAATAGACCTGGCTCCTGAATAATTGATTGCTGACTGATAAATTGGAAAACCCGGGTCAGGTGTCAGAATTTCGTGTTGTGGTCCGCCCAGTAGCATCATTGCTGTAAACAAGATTGGCTTGCCGCCAGGGACTATCTGAATGTTATTAACGTCAGGCTCGTTTCCGTAGCGTTGATGGATGTCTGTGGCGACAGCTTCACGCAAGGCAGGCAGTCCCATGGAGGGCGTATAACCATGAGCCCCATCCAGCAAAGCTTGGATTCCTGCCTCTACGATATGTTCAGGCGTTCTGAAATCTGGCTGGCCTATTCCTAAATTGATGATATCATTTCCTTGTGAGGCAAGCACGCCAGCTCTGGCTAAAACTCCAAAAGCGGTTTCAGTTCCCAGTTTGTCAGCAGATGGATTAAGCATAAGCAAATCTCATATAATGGTTTTTATTTGACCATATACATATTTCTCGCCTATTAAAGCATTGATTTGTACTTCATGAATGTTGTGGCGGGTGTAGCTCAGTTGGTTAGAGCGCCAGTTTGTGGTACTGGATGTCGCCGGTTCAAATCCGGTCACTCGCCCCATTTCCTTACTCCAGATGAGAATTTGATTATCAGAATGAGGCCACTTCGGTTCGTTTTCGCATTATTGCTTGACCTGGTATCTATTTTTCGAGTACCGATGCCCTTCACAAGATAATGATGCGGGCGTGGCGAAATTGGTAGACGCGCCAGATTTAGGTTCTGGTATCTTGCGATGTGGGGGTTCAAGTCCCTCCGCCCGCACCATCAATTCGAAATGATGCCCTTCACTAAACCATGTTCAGGTTTGACGGGTGATTTTCGGCAGGCAGTATAGTGTCAACAGGACAGATTATGAACATCAAAGAAACACTGAGCGAAGGTCTTGCGCGGGAGTATGAAATAACATTCACCGCTGCAGAATTGGATGAAAAAGTTTCAGCTAGACTGGCGGAGATTGCAATAACGGCCAATATGCCTGGTTTCCGTCCTGGCAAAGTGCCGATGTCAGTGGTGAAAGCTCGCTTTGGGAGTCAGGTGAAAGGTGAGATTATTCGCACAACTCTCGATGACGCCGCAAAAAAGACAATTGAAGAGCAAAAGCTGAAATTGGCCAGCCAGCCAAAGATGGATATTACAAGTTTTGAAGATGGCAGTGACCTAGTGGCTAAGCTCTCTGCTGAAATCATGCCAAATATCACAATTCCTGATTTAGCGGCCCTTTCTATTGAACGTCCGCTTCTGCCTAATGATGAGGCAGTTGTAAAAGAGACGATGCAAAGGCTTGCAGATGAGAATAGGCCCACCAAAAAAGTTGAGACCAGGCGAGAGGCAAAATTAGGTGATGTGGTTTTGATTGACTTCATAGGTCGTATCGATGGCCAGGCTTTTGAAGGTGGAGCAGCGCAGGACCATATGCTGGAATTAGGTTCAAATAGCTTCATTCCAGGATTTGAAGATGGACTCGTTGGCGCGCAGGTAGGCGAAACAGTTGAAGTAAATGTCACTTTCCCAGCCGATTATCAGGCTGCGCATCTTGCAGGCAAAGAAGCTGTTTTCGAATGCCCAGTGAAAGAAATTCATGAAAAAGGTGATGCTAAGGTGGATAATGAATTGGCCAGCAAGCTTGGATTTGAAAATCTTGACACATTGCGAGATGCTGTTGCAGGTCAACTGGCATCCCAGCATGCCACAGCCCTTCGTGCGGCTGTTAAAACAAATGTTTTTGACCAGCTGGCTGGCCAAATAGACTTTGATGTTCCACCGAGCCTATTGCAGTCCGAGTATGATATCGTGGCGAAATCGATTGCTGAGCCTAATGACCACAATGATAATGACGATCATGATCATACTCACGCAGCTGATGAAGGTCTAACTGATGAGCAAAAAGAGGAAGCTCGAACGGTGGCCAAGCGGCGCGTTCGACTGGGGCTGCTGCTGACTGAAATAGGCCAAAGTAACAACATTCAGGTTAGTGAAGAGGATATCAAACGCACTGTGATCGAACAATCAAGTCGTTTTCCGGGACAGGAGCAGGAAGTTATTCAATATTACCAAAATAATCCTGATGCAATGCAGCAACTCGCTGGGCCGATGTTTGAAGAGCTTGTAATGGATTATATTCTTGAAATGGCAAAAGTCACAGACATTGAAATAACTGCAGAAGAGCTTTACGCAGAACCGGCAGAAAAAAGTGCTGGAAAGGGTTCAAAAAAGCCCAAATCTGCGCCTAAGAAAGCGTCGTCTAAAAAGAGCAAGGCTAAAAAGGCAGGAAATAAAAAAGTCACTCCGAAAAAAGCTTCTGCGAAGAAAAATACAGCAGCGGAGAAAAAAGGGTGATGACAACATATCAGGTTTATTTTGGTCGGTCGTGCAAGATGTTAAATTAAAAAACTGCCAGCCTTGGGGTTGGCAGTTTTTACGTTCATGCTTAAATCTAGTAACAGGATATTGTAACCAACATTCACTCGTGATAGCACTCAGCAGTGACCAGATAAGGTAACTTGAGCGGAAAAGTTAGCTTTGTCAGGCTGAAATCACCGGACAGCTTCCCGCTGTACGGCATTTAGGAGACATAAAGATGGACATAAATAAAGCTGGAACGTCGCCTATGGATATGAATCTTGTGCCGATGGTGATTGAGCAGACCGCTAGAGGAGAGCGTTCCTTTGATATATTTTCCCGCCTGTTGAAAGAGCGGATAATTTTCCTTAATGGCCCGGTTGAGGATGTGATGGCCTCACTTGTATGCGCTCAGCTTCTGTTCTTGGAAGCAGAGAACCCAACCAAAGATATTTTCATGTATATTAATTCACCAGGTGGAATCGTGACGAGTGGTCTGGCAATCTATGACACTATGCAATATATTAAACCCAATGTGGTTACTGTCTGCATGGGGCAGGCAGCTTCTATGGGCTCACTGTTGCTAACAGCAGGGGCGGCGAATAAAAGATTTAGCCTTCCTCACGCTCGTATTATGACGCATCAGCCTTCAGGCGGTTTCCAGGGCCAGGCAACAGACATTGAGATCCATGCTAGGGAAATTCTAAGTCTGCGTAGCCGACTGAACAAAATTTATGAAAAGCATTCAGGCAAGACAATAAAACAAATAGAAAAAATCATGGAAAGAGACACCTTCATGTCGCCACAGGAAGCCCTGGAGATGGGGCTAATCGACGAGGTTGTAACAAAACGTCCAGATACAACGGAAGACCCTGATAAATAAGGATTGTCTAATTTAACCGGCGAATGTGAAGATTTTATGTTGAGGAAAGAAGGACCCCGCGCCTACTATAAGGGTAACGGCAAGTCTGTTGGGAAAGCATTTTTTTAGGACGGCAAGCGCAGGAGATTTAACATGGCAGAGACAGAAGACGATAACAAATCGACTCTTTTCTGTTCTTTTTGCGGTAAAAGTCAGCATGAGGTGAAAAAGCTCATCGCCGGTCCGACTGTTTTTATTTGCGATGAATGTGTTGAATTATGTATGGACATTATTCGTGAGGAGCATAAAGGGGCCGTAAATAAACATCATGAGGGCGTTCCTTCACCTAGCGACATTAATCAGGTGCTTGATGATTATGTAATCGGACAAACTAAAGCTAAACGTATTTTAGCTGTTGCTGTTCATAACCATTACAAACGCCTTGCTAATGAGGGCAAGACAGGTGATCTTGAAATTCAGAAGTCAAATATTTTGTTGGTTGGGCCAACTGGATGCGGAAAAACGCTTCTAGCGCAGTCACTGGCGCGAATGCTGGATGTGCCTTTTACAATGGCAGATGCAACAACGCTGACGGAAGCAGGCTATGTTGGTGAAGATGTTGAAAACATTATCTTGAAACTGCTTCAGGCCTCAGATTATAACGTTGAAAAAGCTCAACGTGGAATTGTTTATATAGATGAGGTGGATAAGATTTCACGTAAATCTGATAATCCCTCCATCACTCGCGATGTTTCGGGTGAAGGCGTTCAGCAAGCTCTATTAAAAATTATGGAAGGTACAATTGCGTCTGTTCCCCCACAAGGTGGTCGTAAACATCCCCAGCAAGAATTTTTGCAGGTTGATACAACTAATATTTTATTTATTTGTGGCGGTGCATTTGCTGGTTTAGATAAGCTGATTGCAAGTCGGAATAGTGGGGCTGGCATTGGATTCGGCGCTGATGTGCGAGATCCTGAAGATCAAAATATCAGTCAGCTGCTTGTTGATCTGGAGCCAGAAGATTTAATCAAATTTGGACTAATTCCTGAATTTATTGGCCGGCTGCCGGTGATTGCCACGCTAGAAGACTTAGATGAAGAGGCGTTGGTGCGGATTTTAACTGAACCTAAAAATGCACTGACCAAACAATATAAAGCTTTGTTTGATATGGATGGGGTTAATCTTGATTTTAGAGATGATGCGCTGAAAGCGATTGCAAGAAAAGCAATTGAAAGGAAGACGGGCGCGCGGGGGCTGCGTTCAATCCTGGAAAACATATTGATGAACCCAATGTTTGAAATCCCAACTGCTAAAAACATTCAGGATGTAGTGATAAACGAGGATGTTGTGACAGGCAACACACCTCCATTAATGGTACATACGCCCGATCCTAAAGAAGCAAAAACTTGAAAAAACTTGGGCTAGACATTCTCAAAAATGATTTTTGAACAGCTTCAGTTCAACGGCAAAAAGTTTGATACGACCAAGTAATCTTGTGCGTATTGCAGATTTAGATAGGCACGATTCTTGCACAATGTAGCATTAATGCGTTCACCCCTTGATTTAGCCATAGAAAAGCCACACATCTATCACTGATAGTCAGTGGCAGTCAGCAGGTTTTTAGCCTGAAGAGAAGCCGTAAAACAAAACGCGAAGGATAGATAGTCATGACTGAATTTTCATCTCCAATCCAGCTTCCTGTATTACCACTTCGTGATATTGTGGTTTTCCCGCATATGATTGTGCCGTTATTTGTTGGCCGGGAAAAATCAGTGAAAGCATTAGAAGAGGTGATGAATGAAAATAAACAGATTCTCCTGCTAACTCAAACAGATGCCGCTATTGAAGACCCTTCCCAGTCAGACATGTATCAGATGGGGACAATTGGTAATATTCTACAACTGTTGAAATTACCCGATGGCACCGTGAAAGTTCTTGTTGAGGGGTTGGCCAGGGCAAGGGTGGACAATCTGGTCGATGTTGGCGATTTTATGACTGGGGAAGCGATTGAAATTGCTGACCCTGATGTTGTTGACGCAGAAGTGGCTGCTCTTGGCCGTGCAACAATTCAACAATTCGAACATTACATCAAATTAAATAAGAAGATTGCGTCGGAGGTTATGGTTTCGATCAATCAAATTGAAGATACAGGGAAAGTTGCAGATACAATTGCTTCTCATCTGGCTGTTAAGATAACTGAAAAGCAGAAGCTTTTGGAAACAGCTGATGTTACTCAGCGTCTTGAGTTGATTTTCAGCATGATGGAAGGCGAGATTGGTGTTTTACAAGTTGAAAAACGCATCCGCAATCGCGTAAAGCGGCAGATGGAGAAAACACAGCGTGAATATTATCTCAACGAACAGATGAAGGCAATTCAACGGGAGTTGGGTGAGGGCGAGGATGGAAAAAGCGAATTAGATGAGCTTGGAGAACAAATAAATGAGGCCGGCTTGCCTAAAGAAGCTCGCGAAAAAGCAGAGGTTGAGCTCAAGAAGCTTCGCAATATGGGGCCGATGAGTGCTGAGGCAACTGTTGTGCGTAATTATCTTGATTGGATGACAGCTATTCCTTGGAAAAAAGCCAGTCGTGTAAATAAAGATATCAAAAAAGCTCGTGAAATTTTAGATGCAGATCATTTTGGGCTGGATAAAGTCAAGGATCGAATTGTTGAGTTTTTGGCTGTTCAAAAGCGGACAAAGAAAATCAAAGGTCCTATCTTGTGCCTTGTTGGCCCGCCAGGGGTGGGCAAAACCTCACTAGGAAAATCAATTGCCCGCGCATCTGGGCGAGAATATGTGCGCATGGCCTTGGGTGGTGTACGGGATGAGGCTGAGATCAGAGGCCACCGGCGGACCTATATAGGTTCAATGCCCGGAAAAATTATCCAAGGCATGAAAAAGGCAGGTAAAAAGAACCCACTTTTCTTGTTGGATGAAATTGATAAATTAGGCTCAGATTGGCGCGGTGACCCCAGCTCTGCCTTGCTTGAAGTATTGGATCCGGCACAGAATAGTACATTCCAGGATCATTACCTGGAAGTCGATTTTGACTTGTCAAATGTAATGTTTATCACTACGGCTAACAGTCTGAATATGCCTCAGCCACTTATGGACAGAATGGAAATTATTCGCCTGTCTGGCTATACCGAAAACGAGAAAAAGGCAATTGCTTTCGAACATCTCATTCCACGTCAGACAAAAGAACACGGGCTTACAAAAGATGAGATTGAGTTTACTGAACAAGCGGTTATTGATATTATCAGATATTTTACCCGCGAGGCGGGGGTTCGCTCTCTTGAGCGTGAAATTGCAAAAATCGCCCGGAAGGCCATTACCAAGATTGTTAGTGAAGATGTGACTAGTGTTAAAGTTGATGCAGAAGATTTAGGCGAACTATTGGGTGTTAAAAAGTTTCGCTATGGCGAAATTGATGCAGAAGACCAGGTGGGGGTGGTCACTGGTTTGGCTTGGACAGAAGTTGGTGGCGAATTACTCCAAGTTGAATCTGTGAAAGTTCCGGGAAAGGGCAAGGTTTCTGCCACAGGGAAATTGGGTGATGTCATGAAGGAATCAATACAGGCAGCTGAGTTCTTCATTAAATCACGCGCGAATACCTATGGAATAGATTTGGTGAAGGCAGAAAAGACAGATATTCATGTGCATGTGCCAGAAGGGGGAACACCAAAAGATGGCCCTTCTGCAGGAGTTGCCATGGTAACTTCCATAGTATCGGCACAAACAGGTATCGCTGTGCGTAAAGATGTAGCCATGACAGGTGAAATCACTCTGCGTGGCCGCGTCCTGGCGATTGGTGGTTTGAAGGAAAAACTGTTGGCTGCCTTGCGTGGTGGAATCAAGACCGTTCTGATTCCAAAGGAAAATGAAAAAGATCTCGCTGAAGTTCCGGATAACGTCAAAAATGGCTTGGACATTATTCCGATTTCACTTGTTGATGAGGCCCTTAATGTTGCGTTAATCAGGTCTTTTGATGATCGCGTTAATGAAGATAAAGCGCTTTCTGAAACGCCAATTGCACCAGGCAACGCCGTGCAGGAAGATCTGATTGCGCATTAAATTTAATGGACTTTATTACCGGTAATTTTTCCCAGTATTCATGAGTTTTTTGTTGACCCCGTAAAGCCCGACAGATTAACATCTGCTAAGACTGAAATTTCAGCTTAAACCATCTATCCAGAACAAAGGGGGCCTTCCCATGAATAAGAATGATTTGGTATCAGCAGTTGCAGGGCATGCGAGTTTGTCGAAAGCGGACGCTGGGCGCGCTGTTGACGCAGTATTCGCTTCTATAGAAGGGGCATTAACTTCAGGTGATGAGGTACGTATCGTTGGTTTTGGTTCTTTCTCTGTGGCACACCGCGCCGCCAGCACTGGTCGTAACCCCCGCACAGGTGAGGTAATCCAGATTGCTGCATCCAAGCAGCCTAAATTCAGGGCAGGTGCGCCATTAAAAGCTTCTGTAAACAGCTAATTGATTTTGATATTTTCGGTGACACGTGAGATGTCATGCATCACCGATGCCATTTTGACCTTAGTAAATAGGGTGGTTAGCTCAGCTGGGAGAGCAACTCGTTTACACCGAGTAGGTCGGGGGTTCGAGCCCCTCACCACCCACCAAGAGGAAATGAAGACAAAAAACTAAAAGACCTCTGCCTGTTTGTGGCGAGGTCTTTTCGGTTTTACACTCAGAGAATTGAGTTTTGAGATGTATCTGATCATTTTTGAAGTCTTCCCACATGATGACCAAAAAGATCGTTATTTTGAGCTGGCAGCGCAATTGCGTGAAACCTTGCGTCAACAGCCTGGATTTATTTATGTTGAAAGATTCCAAAGCCTTGTAGATGAGGGTAAGATACTCAGTTTATCTTGCTGGGAATCTGATGAAGCAATAGCGAATTGGCGTCATCACGCCGATCATATGGTTGTTCAGACAGAAGGTAAGCTCAGTGTGTTCAAATCTTATCGATTAAGAGTTGCAGAAGTTATTCGAGATTATGACTTTTCGAGTTCATCTGAGCTAACTTAAAACGCTAAGCGACCAGATAGAACATTCATTTTTTCATTGTAACGCGAATATTTTTGAAATCCGCAGGTGGTTCAATTAAACGTGTCTTGTAGACCATCTCCTGTTGCGGTGAAATCGACGCGCCCGAAGCAGCCATCGGCCATTTCATTAACTGTTTGTTTGCATCGTCAACAAGCTCAATTTCAAATAATTTTGGCCGCCCAGCTTCTTCTCCTATATTCGCAACAGTAATCGCTATATCTAGAACTGGGCCAAGTTCACTTTCAACAATATTATAATTTGCAGCCTGCATTGAAAATTTAGCAGGTTCGGGTGGGGGAGGTTTGTCAGTTGCTTGTGATATGTCGGCAATAGGTTGCTGATAATGCACCTCATTTGATAGTTCAGTTTTCTTCGTTTTGGCAGTTTCAGTACTATTAACGTTCTCTAGGCTCTTTATGTATCCTTTTGCAATCTGGGCGACAACAAAGCTTGTTGCGCCAAATAAAATAAAGATAAAAAGATATTTCAGCAGGCGGTTCAAACTGCTTCTGTTTTTCCCTTGCCGCGATTTGCCTTTTACTCTTTTCTGAGATGACTTTTTGTAATTGCGGCCCCGGTCAAGATTGTCAGAAACTGCTTGCATTTTCTTTTGCAAACGTTCAATCGCCTGGTCAATTTCCTGATCAGCCGGCAGTGAGGCCATCATTTTCACATTCCTCATATTGATTTACTGCAAATTTATTTTTCATGTCTGCAATTGTCGGGCCAACCCGCCTTTATCTTTAAATGTAAACGCCTTAAAGGCTATCAGTTTAAGGTAGATATTATAAAGTGTGAAGTAAGAGTGCAGATTAGAAGTTTCAATTTTACCTTTAACTAAATGTTTTGTTAAGAAATCCATGTAACCTGTCGTTTATTAGTTGATTGTTAGGTAATAATGGTTCAAATGAAAAAAGCGGTTTTTAACATCGCAAAAACTTTTGTTTTCGTAATCTGTGCATATATCACAGGTAATAGTGCTCTCGCGCAAACATCAAGCGCTTCATCTATTTGCCCTAAGCCCCCAACTTACATCCAAATTTATCATCAGTTTGATTGGTTTCCTGTCGAACAGAAGCGGCTAATGCGTGATTTTCAGCTTAAATGTGGTTCACCAGAGGATGTTGATTGGCTGGTAAGGCGTACTGAAAAAGCATTGAAAGCACAGGGAATTCGCGTTACGAAAAGCAAATTTTCTATGGCAACTGAATTCGAGCAGGCCAAAATAGAACTAAAAACAGATAAAGATGACGGTCAACCGCGATCTATTTTGTTTCCGGTGAAATTTTTTGATCTTGATAATAGTCTCCTCAGCAATGTTAAAATTTCAGGAATCGTTCGTGAAGATGAAACCCTAGTATTGAGTTATGTGCTGGATGAAAGTCGAATACGTGATCCAAACAGCCGAGTCAAAATTAAATGGTTACGTGACGGACAGCAAATTGAAGGAGCAAACAAAAGCAGATATAAACTGACATCTGAAGATGTTGGTGGAAAAATTACCGCCCTGGTATTTTTGAGGGATAGCAGAAATATTGTTTATTCGCATCGCAAAGTCACCCTCGCGAAAAAGGTGGGCATGTTTATTAGTTTGCCAGAAGCTAACGACCTCACAATTGAGGGTGAGGCTGTTGTTGGCAAAGTTGTAAACGCGTCTTATGTGTATGTTGATAGAAATGAGATAGATAGAGAAGAGAACAGTCGATTTGTTTGGTTGCGTGACGGCTTTGTTATCAAAAAAGCGATAGGTCCATCGTATCAGATTGTGCCTCAGGATATTGGAAAGCGAATTTCTGTCCGGGTCACACCCAGAAATATTAGAAATGAAATTGGCCAAACTGTGGTAGCAGAAATGGAGCAAATTATTGAAGATGAGCTTGTGACGTTGCGACCAGACATTTTAGCTGGAATTGAGAATATAAGTAGAGAAATGAATCAATTTGAAACATTAAAGGTTTCAAAAAAGGCCTTTTCTGAATTGGGTGAAGTCAAGTTAACTTCAAAAAAAATGGCCAATCCAAGATCAAAAGAAACGTCTGATATTTACTTAACGCCTGAATTATCCATTCGCCATGCATCCACAAGAAAAATAATAGATATCGTATTTTATCCAAATGACCCATTTACGAAGTCTTTTTCAGAAAACATCAAACATCAGTTTTTTGGGAATGATATTTCATTTCGAACAATAAAAATTCTTTTGGATAGACTGAATTCAGAACTGAGAAATTCAAACTATGATTCCATTGAAGCCTATTTGCCGGAGCAAATTGTGAATGACGGGGTTCTGAGAGTTCAATTTAAAAAATTTTCAGATAGGGTTGACGACACTCAAGAAAAAATCAATAGAGAAATGTCAGGCTATAAAATTCTTTTAATGGGGTTGGGTTTAGTCTGCTGTTTATGATTAAATGCTTGAAAATATCGCGACGCTATAGAAACGAATTCACCTTAATTTGGTTTGTATTTAATGAAATTACAAAAAAAAGATTCATTGGATGCCCTAGACCATCTTGTTATTGAATTGGCCTGGTCTGACAAGGTTAGTTTTGAATCTATTGAGCAACAAACGGGCAAGAATGAAAAACAGGTTATTGAACTTATGCGGAGACATCTAAAAACATCATCTTTCAAACTTTGGCGCACTCGCGTGAATGGGCGAAGCAAGAAGCATGAAAAGCGTTTTTCTCCATCTGGATAAGTGTAAGGCAAAGATCTTGAGCAATGCTGATTTAAATTCAAACTTAGTATCTCTTTCTGCTTAATGCTTGACAGTCTTGCTTGGTAGCAGTATTTCAAAGAACCCATGTAGATGGAGCTCTCTCGAATGCTCCTTTTTTTGAATTTGGGGGTGTAGCTCAGTTGGTTAGAGCGCCGGCCTGTCACGCCGGAGGCCGCGGGTTCGAGTCCCGTCACTCCCGCCACTTTTCTCTTTCATAATTACAATGGCTTACTAGACTTTCGGCCTTAACACGCCGGGGGCTATTTTCTTGTTTGTTCCAGTTTTTTTGCTCCAGCTTCAGTTCATTTCTAACTCCTCTAGAAGCGCGGCGTACGACGCCCCATGCATATCGGTATCATTTGCTTTTCCCTGTATGCGCGGGCGCGGAAAGCTTAATTTAATGACATTTAAGTCGGGGATATCAAATCTCTTTATTTTTGATTCATGTATTTGAAATAGGTTGGCGACTTTGTTTGTCTTGAGCTGGCTGTGGATGTAGTTAAAATTTTCTTCATCAACACAGAATATATCTAATGTGAGCCAAAATGGTCCTGCATTTTTTGACCTTATTTTGCGAACCATCTGCCCTAGATTGATTCTGTCTGAGCTTTTCATTTCTAGCTTTCCATGATTTGTAATTCAAAGGCATACATAGGATCATCTAAAGTCATTGTATGATGTAGGCAAAACTCAAATATTTCTCCTCGATCTATTTCTGGCGGTGAGAATGGAAATGCGAAAGTGGGCATAGGTTCGTGCGGTGTCAGCGGCAGGTGCAAAAGATCCGGGTTTAACATTTTTGCTGCCTCATTTGCTTGTTTCTGATTAGAGCTTGTAAATATTGCCATAACGCCAACTTCTCCATCACTTGAGTGAAAAGTTTCAAGTTGACCTAGGGTTGCGTTTCGTCCGATTACGCGCAATTCTAATCGCGTTTCTGTAAGGCCATTTAGCTGTGCTTTATGTTCAAACGACGCTTTCAGTGCGTCTGCCCATTCGTGTATGTGAGCGCAATAATGCGTATCGCGGACAAGAACGAAGGAAACAGTCTGGAAGCCCACTTGTTTTGCGGCCTCAAGCTTGACTGTGTAATTTGAGGTTTCATGCCAGACACTTCCCTCCACACGCACGCTTACGTCATCTATGGCAGTATATTGAGCTAACCGCACATCTAGCCATCCACCAGGTTCATAAAGAATATAAGGGTCTGCATTTTCATAGAGCATATGGGCAGATACAGTGTATGGTGTTGCAGCTGTATTGTGTGCCAGTGGTGTAATTGTAAAACCTGTTTCATCAAAGCTCATTAAAATAACACCTGAATTGGGGTTTGTAGTTGCTAAGGCACCGCATTCTGCGATTTTTGCTCCATGCCAGGCAGCTCCTTTATGACAACCTCTTGCAATTGGAAGAGCGGCTATAATGGCCGTATCTGTCGTACGCCCAGCAATAACAATGTCAGCTTCACTAGCGAGGGCTGCCTGAATTTGTTCTATACCGGCCAGCGCAACAATATTTGTACATTGATCCAGTATGGTCTTATCGATATTAGGAGCGCCTTCAAGAGGCTTGATAGCCCCTTTGTTAAGAGCAGTTACTATTTTTTCCTTTTGCTGGCCAGATTTCAAAGTTGCTATTTTAAGTGTTTCACCGCGTTCTCTTGCTATTTCAAGTGTGATCTCCAACATCCAGTCAACTGCGCTGTCAGCACCGCTAGTTCCTGCTGTCCCTATTACCAGAGGCACATTTGCTATTGTCCTCGCCGCCATCAGATCTGCCCAGTCCGCTTTTGTGGCGTTACGTGAATACTTACTTCTGCCAGTGCCCAGATAATAAGGCCCACTGTCAGTAGACCCACCATCAATGGCAATGAGGTCAGGATTTTCTTTTAGCCCGCGTGCTAGTGCATCTCGATCATAAGGAATGCCCAGCGCACCTGCTGGGATAAGGATTTTTGTCTTTGCCTTAAACACCTTGATATATTCCTGTATTAAATTTTCACTTGCAGAAGCACTTCTGGCCCGACACACTCATAAATTAACATTACTAACTTTCTTTGGGAGGAAAAAATGAAGTCTTGGATGATTGCACGCAGAACTTTTCTTGCGGCAGCCTTAGCAACGGGATTAGCCGGTTCGGCTATGGCAGATGGTCATCAGGTGGTGGACTCAATTCACTTTCTGATTCCAGGTGGCGCAGGAGGAGGCTGGGATGGAACAGCTCGCGGAACAGGGGAAGCGCTGACAAAATCAGGACTTGTTGGTTCTGCCTCATATGAAAATATGTCTGGTGGAGGTGGCGGTAAAGCCATTGGTTATCTCATTGAAAACGCCGCTAGCAACCACGGCACATTGATGGTGAACTCAACACCAATTGTGATTCGTTCACTTACAGGCGTTTTTCCCCATAATTTTCGTGATTTGACGCTGGTTTCAGGCACGATTGGTGATTATGCAGCACTTGTTGTTCCCTCGAATTCAAATATCAAATCAATGGGAGACCTTGTAGCGGCCTATAAAGCTAATCCATCTGGTGTAGCAATTGGAGGTGGCTCCGTGCCCGGTGGGATGGATCATCTAGTTGCAGCAATGGTGATGCAGGCCGCTGGAGCCAATCCGACAGAAGTGAAATATGTTGCTTATGATGCTGGTGGTAAAGCGATGGCTGCGTTACTTTCAGGAGAGATTAAAGCCCTGTCGACCGGTTTTTCTGAAGCTGTAGCAATGGCTAAAGCTGGCGAGGCAAATATTATCGGTGTGACATCGAACGACCGTGTCGGTGCCTTTCCGGATGCAAAGACCATGAAAGAGCAGGGGATTGACACATATTTCGTGAACTGGCGCGGGTTTTTTGCTGCACCAGGTTTGCCAAAAGATAAGCTGGTAGCCTATCAGAAAGCAATCGCAAAGATGTACAAAACATCTGAATGGGAAGAAGTGCGTGCACGCAACGGTTGGGAAAACATTCACAACCCAGGTGATGATTTCATGACCTTTCTTGAAGGCCAAGAAAAAGAAATTGGTGATTTGATGAAAAAGCTTGGCTTCCTCTAAATTAGGCCACTAATTCAGGCCGCTTAGCACAATAGTTGGCTGGGTGGCCTGTTTTCTTAAAAGGGGGAGTTGATGGCTTTGGACAGATGGTTGGCGCTATTTATTGCGCTCATTTTTCTGATCTACGGATATACAGCATTTTTTCAGATGGATGGTCTGTTGCCGCCCATCCTGCAGCGTAATCCTGTTTGGCCATCGACCTTTCCCAAAATTCTCTCTGTAATTGGCGTTTTTGGCGCTTTATTTGTGCTGATGAACATCGAAAAAACAGATAGGCAAATTAGTGACGATATCATTGTAAAAAACTGGCGTCTCTATAAGATTTTTGATGCGCTCACTTTAATTGTTGGAATGGTTATCTATGCGCTCACACTGCGCAGCTTAGGTTTTTTAGCAGCGACGTTTCTATTCTTATCTTTGGGCGCGGCTCTGCTTGGTGAGCGTCGTTTTTTACTTCTGATAGTTGTATCCGGAATGGCAAGTTATGGGATCTGGTATCTAGTTGACTCAGTGCTTGGCATTTACATGACTCCCTTTCCTATATTTTTGAACGTTAGTTAGGAAGGCTATCCATGATTGAAGGATTTTTGCTTGGTCTGTATACCGCCCTTTCAGTCAAGAATATGCTCATGGTCATCGGTGGCTGCATTATTGGGACGTTTATAGGTATGCTGCCTGGTCTTGGGCCTATGTCTATAATTGCAATAATGATCCCCGTGGCAATTTCAATTGGTGACCCGGCTGCAGCGCTCATCCTTTTAGCTGGTGTATATTATGGGGCTGTTTTTGGCGGCTCCACTTCATCTATCCTAATAAATGCTCCTGGTGTAGCTTCTACAGTTGCTACTAGCTTTGATGGTTATCCTCTTACTCGCCAGGGCAAGGCTGGAAAGGCTCTCACTATCGCTGCGATAGCCTCATTTGCTGGTGGCACAGTTGGGGCTCTTTTGCTGGTATTTTTTGCTCCTGCTTTGGCCTCTGTAGCTTTGCTATTTCATTCTTCTGAATATTTTGCATTGATGGTTGTTGGCCTATCGGCCATAGCGGCCTTTGCTGGATCTGGACAGGTGACAAAAGCATTATTGATGACGGTTGTTGGTCTTGCGCTGGCTACTGTGGGGGAGGGCGCTCAATTTAATATGCCACGCTTTACCATGGGCATTATGGATTTGCAGTCTGGTATAGGTTTTATCACTCTAGCCATGGCGATGTTTGCGATACCTGAAACATTGTTTCTGGTACTTGACCCGAGCCGGTCTGGTAAAGCAGGCAGCAAACAATCAGACATCACAAATCTGCGCATTACAAAAGACGAGGCAAAAAAGATTGCTCCCGTGATTGGGCGGCAGTCCTTGCAAGGTTTTCTGATTGGTGTAATGCCCGGTGCTGGTGCCACTATCGCTTCATTTCTTGGTTATGCGGTTGAACGAAATATCGCGCCTCAGGAAGAAAGAAAGGAATTTGGTAAGGGCTCTGTTAAAGGTTTAGCGGCACCTGAAAGTGCTAATAACGCCGCTTGTACTGGTTCATTTGTGCCTTTGCTGACACTGGGCATTCCAGGGTCTGGGACAACTGCAATTCTTTTGGGAGCTTTGATTGCGCTGAATGTCTCACCAGGACCGCGTCTGATGCAGGATCAGCCAGAAATTTTCTGGTCTGTCATCATATCCATGTATATTGGCAATGTTGTACTTTTAATTCTGAATCTACCGCTCATACCCTACATCGCCAAAGTCTTGACGGTTCCGCGCACCTTTCTAATCCCGTTTATTCTGTTTTTCACATTAATGGGCGCATATATCGGCCAGAATAACGCTACAGAGTTATTGTTTCTCGTTGGGCTTGGTGTTGCGGCGACGATTTTGCGCTTTGCCTCTTTTCCGCTTGCCCCGCTACTAATAGGTTTTATCCTTGGGCCAATGTTGGAGGACAATTTTTCACGTGCAACCCAGCTTTATGATGGGGTTAGCTTTATATGGGAGCGTCCAATGACAGCCATATTATTGGGGATTGCTGTATTACTGATTGTGCTGCCAGCCATGCGGTCAAGGAATGCGTCAAAAGAAGTGGCATCAGGATAGATATAAATGCTTTCTTCAGTAAGAGTTCTCGACTTAACCAATGTTTTGGCAGGCCCATTTTGCTGTCACCAATTAGCACATATGGGCGCGGAAATCATTAAAGTAGAAACTGTTGGTCGCGGGGATTTGGCTCGCCATCTTGGTGCGGATAAGCAGCTAAGTGATGCGCAGATGGGAATTTCCTTTCTGGCCCAGAATGCAGGGAAAAAATCTCTAACTCTGGATTTAAAATCTGATAAGGGTAAGGAAATATTTTTTCAGCTAGTGCGAACGGCTGATGTGGTTGTTGAAAATTTCAGGCCAGGCGTAATGACCCGCCTTGGTCTTGATTATGATGAATTAAAGCAACTCAGACCTGAGCTTATCTATTGTGCAATTTCCGGCTTTGGACAAACTGGGCCGCTCAGCCCGCGCCCAGCATACGACCAAATTATTCAGGGTTTATCTGGCGTCATGAGTATTACTGGGAAACCGGCAGATGATCCATTGCGGGTTGGTTTTCCTTTGGCAGATACAATTGGTGGGTTAACAGCAGCGATGGCCATATCTGCGGCTCTTAATAAACGTCCCCGAGGCCAGATGGTTGATGTCTCTATGCTCGATTCTGTGCTGACTACCATGGGTTGGGTAGTTTCAAACTACCTTATTGGCGGTGTTATTCCTGCTCAGCAAGGGAACGAGAATATAACGTCGGCGCCATCCGGAACGTTCCAGACATCTTACGGATTGATCAATATTGCAGCCAATGAGGAACGTCAGTGGCTGGCATTGGTTGCGCATCTTAATTGTCCGCATCTGGCTAAGGACAGCCGTTTTGTAACCCGCGATAACCGCAAAATGCATCGTTATGAATTAATTGCTGAACTCGAGCCCTACCTTAAGAACAAGTCAGCTCTTGAATGGGAAGTTGAGCTGACTGCTATTGGTGTGCCAGCGGGTGTGGTTATGACGGTGCCAGAAATTCTTGCACATCCTCATATTGCTCATCGTGGCTTATTGGCTGAATTCGAAAATGTTCAGGGTCTTGAGCAGTCTATTTCTATTATGCGCACAGGGTTTCAGAGCGATGGGCAGCCAGCTTCAGTTGATACACCTCCGCCTGTAATTGGCGAACATAATAACGAAATTTTACGCGAGTTGGGATATGATGGTGAAACGATAGAGCAGCTTAGGCAGAAGGGTATCATATGAGTGATGTTACAGATTGGTGGACAACCTCCATCATAGATATGGAGCCAGGCCGTATTGATATCCGTGGCAGAGCAATTCAAGACCTGATTGGTAATTTGTCCTTTGCTGAAATGATCTGGCTGATGCTTCGAGGAAACAATCCGACCAAGGGGCAAGCTGATTTACTTGAGGCCGCACTTGTGTCCTCAGTTGACCATGGCCCTCAAGCTCCATCCATTGCAGCTGCACGAATGGCTGTGACCTGCGGTTTAGGGCTCAATGGTGCTATGGGGACAGCTGTACATATGCTTGATGATGTGCATGGCGGCGCAGGCCAACAATTTGTGAGCCTTTTGTGTGATTTAGCAACAGAACCAAACTTAAATATTGATAAGATAGCTAATTATTTGACTAGATACAGGCAGGATATTAACCCTTATATTCCTGGGTTTGGCCATCGGTTTCATAAGCCTGTAGATCCACGCGCTCCCCGTCTGATGGCATTGGTCAGAGATGCGCGGGACAGAGGTGTTGTTTCCGGTGAATTTATGGAAATTGCAGTTCAAATTGAAACCCATCTGGGTGATTTAAAGGGTAAGCCTGTGCCCATGAATATTGATGGCGCAACTGCAGTAATTTACGGTGAACTTGGTTTCCCTCCTGAACTGGCCAGAGGGCTATTTTGCCTATCGCGCTCTGTGGGCGCAATGGCACATGGTTATGAGCAAATGCAGCAGGGCGGCCGAAATAAGGGTCCGACGCCCCCACATTATCGCTGGCGATACCAACAAGACTAAAAATCTTATTTGGGTTTTAACAGAGAAGAAAAACGTTTAATGGGACGCTACAGCTGATTGTTACAGTTTGTTCCAGTTTCTGTGTGGGTATAGGTGGTAAATGATGGGCAGTATTTAGCACAAATGCTACCATATTGCCCCTGATTACCCTTAAATAACGTACTGTCACGCTGGAGGCCGCGGGTTTGAGTCCCGTCACTCCCGCCACCCAAGTCTATGAAAGCATTAACTTTTGATGGCTTTTTGTGTCCGGGCACAAATAGGTCACAAGAAATTATGGGCGGGTGCGGGATTTCACCTTGAACTTAACGAAAAATGTCAAACTTAGCCTATAATCCTTTTGTTAAAAAAGTGTGTAGGTAGGAGAATTGATGTATTCCACCAAAAGTGGCTCTTAATAAGGCAAGAAATAAATTTTTCTAAATGAGTCCTGATGATATTTCTTGAATGGTTTAAAATGGAGTAGTGTTCTAAATGTGATGATTATCTGCGAGCCGATTGCGAATAAAGAAAACATTGAGCATGTTTTACTACAACTCATAGTTTGTCTTTTTATTTGGGTGGTAACTGGTGCTTCAACTTTAGCCGCGCCAATCCTCAGTGAGACAGTGTTGACTACAAACTCTGATGGTGCAACATCTGGGTCATTTAATGGTGGGGGTGCAACATTAACCTCCACTGCGAATTTAGCTACCACCGGTTCAAATCGAAATTTTGTTGCTCAATACTTCGTCCCGAGTTCTTCAGGAACTTACGAGATAGGTTTATCGTCCAGTACTGAAGATACAGTAATCGTTTTCTATTCTGGAACATTTCAACCAAGCTCTCCAGCAAATAATGCTCAGACTGTTAAAGATGATTTTACTGGCACCCGCTCGGTTGGTGTTACTATGGGAACTTGCGGAGGACAGGTACGATATTGCCCACAAATAACTGAAAATCTTGTGGGAGGACAGACGTATTATATTGTTGTTACCTCTTATTTACCTAATCGGACGGTCTCTGATGGTGTGAATTTATACATCTATGGTGAACCAGTGTCTTTTGGTAATACAGACCAGACTGATGCAGCGGCCAAACTAGAGACCACTGTCAACCTTGAGGTTCTAAATAGGACTCAAAGTTTGATAAAATTTAATAAAATGTATATCTCTGATGCAATTGAAAGACATATCACTTATCAAAAAAATGATAAACAGGATCAACCTGAGAGTAAACTCGACTTTTATGGTTATGAAAAACCCATAAACCATATTTTTATTGATGAAAATATTTCAAAACTCAATACCACTTCTTCGAATACACATCCGATAAAAAATGGAAGTCGCTGGAACATAGATACAGCATTAAGTTATGTAAATAATCGGAATGGTAATGAAACTACAAATAGTGAGATAAGAGTTTCAGTTGAACAACCAGGAAAAGAGTTAGGAACTATTGGTGGCGCATTTGGATTGCAATATCACAACGCAGACATTGTGAATCCAAATTCCGGAAAGGTGAAAAACAAAGGAGCTTCATTCACTGTCTATAATATAATGAACGTTAGAGAAAACGTGTTCCTTGAAAACCATTTGATGGTTGCCTCAGCACAGGGGAAGGCAGAGTTGGGTTCGAATGGTCAAATATGGTCTTCTAAATTTAACACGGATTCATCTCTCTATGGGTTCTCTCTTAGAGGGCTACTTAAGGCTTCTATATTAGATCCCCCAGATTTTATAGGAGAAAATATTGAGATCTGGCCGTCTTTATCTTTTGACCATGGTGTCAGTAAAGCAAAAGACATAAGATCAAGTTTTCAGTTTGGTTCAATATATGAGAATTTGAAAGTTGGTGATTCTAAAATCAAAGTCACTGAAATTTCAGTGGCTCCACAATTTAAATTTCAGCCAAAATTTACAAATGTAAGCGGTCTTGGCAATACATTGTCAGTTGCGCCTGGTTATTCATGTCAGAGGATTTCGTCGAGTTTGAACAACAATTCCTGCGGCACAGATATTCATATATTTCTCGTTGGAGATGGCGATGGTCAAAAGAGGTTTGATTTCCAACTTCAGAATTTAACTGATTCAGAAACTTTTTCTGCGTCATTTAATTTTGTTATGCCTCTGTCTCATTCTGCAACGTCAAGCCAAAGTAATTCGTCTGTGCCGATAATTGAGAGAGTGCTATCACCGCCAGTAAAAGGCGAGATAAATAATCCATCAAGCCAAGTAAGGCGAGAACCTCAAAAAGTAAAAAATCAAGCTATGGGCCCAATTTCTGAGAACGCGGTGAAACAAACCGACTTTAAAAGTTCGGATAAGGATACAGTTAACAGGAAACCGAATACGCTTCCAACTGAAGCTGTTTGGCTTTGGGAGTTGAGCAAAGATAGCTGGTTACGTGTTGATTTGGATAAGCAAAAAAAAGAAAATTGAGTTTGCAACTTTCCAGGCAGTCAGCAGGTTTACCAAGCAGAGCTTGACCTCATAAACTCAAGAATAAAACACGACGATAAACTCATCGATGTTTCTGCTGAAATTTAGAATAGTAGAGCAAGCAAAAAACTATTATGGTTACAGTAAAAATCCATTTTACGTCGAAAGATCATTTGCTTGTTCTAAAAAGAAGGCAGACTTAAGGGACTAAGTTGTGAAAATTTTTATTTCAATCATAATGACGTTAATTTTTTCAGAATTAGCAGAAGCGGCAGTAAAATTTAAAGGTGGTCAAATATCATCCTCAACTGGAAATTTAAAAACAGAAAAACCTGCTGAGAGACCAGATTTAATATTTACCTTGAGTGATTTTGACTCCTCCCACCTCAATCTCAAACTATCTAAATTTGACGCCATACGTTTTGAGAGAAGAATAGGTATTGGTGCTCCTCTCGATAGGGTAGCTCAGTGGGTCGGTTTGACTAGGCAGCAAGCAATTGAAAGAGCCATATCCGAATTGGAGAACCATTCTGATGGTTTTAAGATGCCATCATGGTTTAAGAATATGACTCCGATCAGTTTTATGGAGGAAGGTTTAAAAAGAGAACGACATTCTTGCGGTATCAAAAACTATAGACATACCTTGGAAGCGGCTTGGTCACAAGAAATCATTGAAACTACAACTCCACAGTTTGAGAGGCTCGCGTTGTTGTGGCTTGATCACTTTTCAGTGGCCTTCGATACTTACAATCAAACGCACTCTTTCGCAAAACATCTCGAGATTATAAGACAGAATTCCAGCGGGAACGCCCTAGATTTTCTCACTGCATCATTTTATGACCCCGGGCTTATTGTTTATTTGAACAATGAGCAAAGTACGGTCCAGAATCCAAATGAAAACTTGGCTCGAGAATTCTTAGAATTATTTTCTCTAGGAGAGGGCACTTATTCGGAAAATGATATCAAGAACTTAGCAAAAGCTATATCGGGCCATGGTATAAATTATGTTACAGAGCAATTTCAGCTTTTTAATTCTAAAGTGACAAAGGGTACTTTTTCAGCCTTTGGTAAAAATTATTCAAATATTGAAGAGTTTATAGAGTTGATTTCAAATCATCCTTCATTCGGTGAATTTATTGCTCGTAAATTCTATGCTGAATATGTTGAGCTCAGCGAACCAAGTAAAGAGGATTTAGCCTATATTGTGACCGCTTTCAGAGAAAGTGGGTTTGAAATCAAAGATCTATTAAAAGCTACTTTAAGTCTCAAAAAATTCTGGGATGAAAAAAATAAACTTACCCTTGTTAAAAGCCCAATTGATTTAGTTTTTGGAACTATTAGAACGCTAGGAACTGCAGGTGATAGCGGTTCGAATTTCCAGTGGGCTAATGATGCTGCAGCAGATTTTGGCCAATCATTATTTAATCCACCAAATATAGCAGGTTGGCCAGTTGGGAAAGAGTGGTTAGTTGGCCAAAGCTTGGAGAGCCGTCTAACAAAACTTCCAAAATATTTTGAAAATTTAGAACTTGTTAGTGTTAAAGATAAATCCACTAAACGCATGCGTGAGGGGAGGGATAAAAGGATTGCTAGGGCAAACGAACTTTCGCAAATATATCAACAAGATTTAAGAAAATTTTTTGCATCAGGTACTGAAGAGCAATTTTTAGCAGAAACTATGGTTATAAATTGGATTCCAGATGACTTTGAAACAAGAGAGTATGCGGATATCGATGTATCTTTTTATAATATTTCATTCTTAGGAAAAAAATGGGATGGGATTTCTGTTCGTTTTGGCACCGATAAAAACGCAAAAAAGAAACATAGTTGGAAAAATTTGAATAACCTATCATTTAACCAAGGCTCAAGCCATCCAGCTGTTTTGAAGAACTACATTGATGGTTGGGTGAGTGATTGGAACGGTCATAGAGGTTGGTCTTCATCTTTTCCAAAAGGTCCAAGGGAGCGATTCAGAAAGAAGAGTAAAGATGAGCAGCTTTTAATGAAAAGACTTCTTCAGTCGATGCATATTCCCCTTGAAAATTTGAGCTCGTTTAATGCCCTTTTCAAAAATGTAGCGGCACAAAATTGGTTGCGAGATCGGATAAATGAGGTTGGCTTAGATGACATAAATACTAAAAACGGCAAACTACCTCCAATAAAAATCTTTTCTCTATTGAGCAATCCGCATGGCTCAAAAATAAAAAAACCAAAATTCAATTGCTCCATAATCCGAACAGGTCAGTCTTTAGCTGGAATTTTTGGCCGTGACAGTAAAATGCTAACTGAACATTTTGATGATGAGAATTTTGTTTCAACAGACACAACTCCAAATCTGTCACAACTTTTGTTGCCCGCCCTAAATTTACAGTTTGATAATCAGGAGGCATTAAGATTGCTAGGACATGAAGGATACCAATTAAAATGAAACTCACACGGCGACAATCACTAACATTTTTTGGCGCAACATCCTTATTTGCACTGCTGCCTTCCTCTTATTTGAATGCAGCAATCAACTCAAAATACTTGATATTGGTAGAACTCCAAGGCGCAAATGATGGCTTAAACACAGTTATTCCCTTTGGCGACCAAAATTATTACAAGTTGAGGCCAACTATAGGCATACCTAAAATGGATATTTTGACAATTAGTGAAAATGTTGGACTACATTTTAGCTTAAAAGGATTGGCCAAAATTTACGAAACCGGGGAGTTGAAAATTGTTCAAAATCTGGGTTATCCCAACCCTGTTTTATCTCACTTCCGTTCCATTGAACTTTGGGAAACTGGTGGGGATGGGAAATCGAAAGGTCGCAACGGCTGGTTAAATGATTCTTTGAACGTCATTGAAAACCATAGAATTTTGGATGGAAAGGCAATTTATCTAGACCAATCAGGCGATGTTTTTCGTGGAGGACTGGATGGTTTTTATGGACCTAATTCCATTGGTTTTGAGCCTGCAGAATTAGAGGCTCGTGACCAGACAGTTCCTGTCCCTGAAACTTTTGGCTTACTTGCGGACTTAATGCAGGGACGAAAGCAAAATAGTGAAAAATTAAAACAAATCCAAAGTAAGTTATCTGGTGCAAATAGATTTTCGTCGATTGGTCGGGGTAATCTAGGTGCACAGTTGAGCAAGGTCTGCAATATATTATCAAAAGGCGTCAATATCCCAGTTTTAAAAGTTGCTATCGGCAGTTTTGATACTCACTCAGAACAATTCTGGACGCATAGAGATTTGCTGAGAGAATTGGATGAATCTCTGTACGAAACTGTTCAGGCGCTCCAAAATATTGGGATATGGAATGACACTGTGATTATGACATATTCCGAATTTGGCAGGCGTGCTACTGAAAATGGTTCTAGGGGAACTGACCATGGGATGGCCGCCCCACATTTTCTGATGGGCGGAAAACTAAAAGGTGGGTTTGTTGGTGAAGTCCCTAATTTAGGCAGATTAAGGAATAACAACCTCGAATTCGAAATTGATTACAGAACAGTTTATGAAACGGTTCTGAGAGAACATTTTGGACTTGATGATAACCCTTTCCAAAAATATCAAAATAAAGGTCTATTTTCCCTTTAGCTCAATCCAAGGTTCTTTCTGAATTGACGGTTCTGTTGTTTTTCAGAACACTGATAAAACCTCCTGCTCGGCTTTCTTGTAAAGTGAAGCCTGTGGAACTGTGGCTTGCGGCGTCGGATAGCCAACGGGGACAATCATGACAGGCTTTTCGTTTTTGGGCCTTTGGCAGAGCTCATTCAGAAAAGACATTGGGTTAGGCGTATGAATTAGCGTGCTAAGGCCGCAATTATGCAGTGCCGTAATAAGGAATCCAGAGGCGATACCCACACTTTCCGCAACATAATAATGTTTATATCTTGTGCCATCATCGCGTAGACCATAACGCTGAGCAAAGACAATAATGAGCCATGGGGCTGTTGTGATATGCGGCTTGTTAGGACTTGTCCCAATTGGCTCAAGTGCTTTTAGCCATTCATCACCGCCTCCGCCATTGTAAAAAGCCAGTTCTTCTGCTTCTGCCGCGTCTCGTATCTTCTGTTTTATTTCAGCATTTTTTATCGCCACAAAATGCCAGGGTTGCTGATTTGCGCCAGACGGGGCACGTGCAGCTGTTCTAATTGCCGTTCTTATAATGTTTTCATCAACATCAACGTCAGAAAAATCCCTGATAGAATGCCGTTTTGACATTTTCTCCAAGAAGCTCTCAGCTTCTGCCTGCGCCTTTTCAGGGGGAAGATGAAGATGTGCAGGCAAGGGCACAGGATGATAGCTTTGAAGGGGTGAGACCATGGCGCATGTCTTTCTGTTCAGCTAGGTTGGCTTCGTGTTCTGCTAGGCAAGTATCATTTCGCGTTAGTTCTAACTATACTAGCACATGCAGTAAATGAAGCCTCGCTGTGCAGATAGCCTGCTTGCAATCCTCTTAACGTGGAGGCACCTATTTCATGGCTGTTTCACCTTGCGTAAGCTTTGCCGGTGGCAACGCGCGGAAGAACAGCCCGGCGATAATCAATATGGTCAGCAAATTCCAGGCAATTCCATTCACAAAAGCCAGTTGATAAGAACCTGTCAGGTCATAAATCCAGCCAGACATCCAGCCGCCAAGAGCCATCCCTAATATCGTCATCATAATTACAAAACCGACCTGTTCACCAGCTTCACGCGGTGGAAGATATTCACGCACAATAACGGCATAGCCCGGCACAATACCGCCTTGTGAAAGGCCAAATACAAGACTGACTAAATATAGTGATATCATGCCGTCAAACGGCAGATACATCACCAGCGCTATACATTGCAGAGTGGCTCCCAAAAGAACAGTTTTTATGCCACCTAGCCTATCTGCAATCAGGCCTGAGCCAATGCGACTGACTACGCCACCCAACAACATCACAGACAGCATCTGGACGCCAACGGCGGGACCATATCCCAACCCTACACAGTAAGATACTATGTGCACCTGTGGCATTGACATTGCTACACAGCAAGAAATACCAGCTATACCCAGTAATAAAAGAAAGTGGCGTTTGGATAGGTTGATTTTTGCACTGTTGGCCGAAGCAAGGGCAGAGGCTTGCTGATGCGCGGCATTAGGCAGGCGGCGGTTCAGCAGCAAAGTGAGGGGTATAATCACAAGTAAAGTCAGAGCAGCTAGTATCTGGTAGGCATCCCGCCAACCCTGTTCAAGGAGGATATCTGATAAAAATAGTGGCCACAATCCGCCTGCCAGATAATTGCCACTGGCAATCAGTGCAACAGCAATACCACGATGTTTTAAAAACCAGTGTGAAATATCGGAAATCAGCGGGCCAAAACCGGCTGCAGTTCCAAAACCTAACAGCAGATGAAAGGCCGTCAGCAGTTGAAAATTCTCTGTCTGGCTTGCCAGATAATAGGCGATTGCGCTGGCCATAGCCGCTGCAATGATAGAAATGACCACACCAAATCTGTCAATAACACGGCCGATGACCAGATTACCAACTGCAAAGCCGATCATATTAAACGTAAAAGGCAGAGAAGTTAAGGACCGTGCGGTTTCAAAATCTGTCTCTAGGGCAGGCATAATCGTAATCACGGCCCACATGCCCGTATTTGCAAATATAGCAATGATAAGAGTAACGATCAGCCTGAACCATGAATAGGAGCGGTCATGGACTGATGACGCGGAAAAAGACGAGGAGTGCATAAGGGCGATGATAGGCCGAGTTGATAAGGATTCAAGCCTGATTAGCTGAGATGCAATCACACCGCCTGATGTTTTGTCATACTGTTACTTTTTTCGCGGCTGTTTAGCTAGCACGGTCTCAACCACATTGTGGCCACGCATCTGATCACAGAAAGCCGCCAGCTTCGGCCGGTTTGCAAGCATCTGGTCTTTTTGTGGATCCCATCTGGTTAGCATATAAAGATAGAAATCAGCTGCACAAACATTCTGACCCAGCAAATAGGGAGAAAGTTGATCTTCAAAATAATCAAACAAGCTATCGTTCGTTTCGCGTGCTTTGGCTTTGATGCCGTCAAAACTATCCTCAAGCCCATAATAACGTGTGTGATGTTGCCGGTGATAAGCTGGATAGACAGTCGTTGCTAGAAGTGTGATCAGACTTAAATAACGGTCTCTTTCTGCACCAGAAGCGGTTGGTGCAAGCCCCTCAAACCGTTCGGTTATATGATGAACAATAGCGAGTGACTCAAACATGCTATGCCCTTCAGGGCAGACTAGCACGGGAATGCGGCCTGTTGGGTTTTTAGCTAAAAATTGAGCTGTCTTGCGTT
>CABYOG010000001.1 GCA_902520575.1 uncultured SAR116 cluster alpha proteobacterium | reverse complement strand
TTGTCCAGGGCTTTATTTTGTAGGTGAGGTGATAGATGTTACAGGCCATTTAGGTGGCCATAATTTCCAGTGGGCTTGGTCATCAGGATGGGTGGCAGGCCAGTATGCCTGACATCAGTTAATTTCAGGGAACAGGTGCTTGTTGTTTTGATCTAGATGTAAATCCCAGTTTCTTACCACAGCTGATAAGGGCAGGACGTCATAAAGATGCGGAAACAGCTGGCCGCCGCGTGACACTTCCCAGACGATATTCAAATCAGTGACATCAATCTGCAGCAATTGCAACTCTGTCTGGCCACGAAAATGCTTTTCTGCAGTTTCTTCCATCTGGTCAGCTGTCGAAAAATGAATGAAACCCCTTCTCTTTCCAGTAATGCTGCAGCCAGACGGCGCGGTAATATTTTAGCCATAACTGTCAGAATATCTGACTTCCCTTGTGATAATTTCACCTCTTGAAGCTTTTCAGACAAGTGCAAGTCTGGTGCAAGATCAATTAAGATCTTTTCTCCAGTCTGCCAGTATGAGCTGATTTGCAACACAGATGGACCAGACAAGCCGCGATGAGTGAAGAGCAGCCCTTCTCTGAAACTGGCTGCCGAACAACTTACCATAGCATCAACAGATAGACCCGTAAGAGCCTTGCAAAAAGCCAATACCGAATCTGAGAATGTCAAGGGGACTAGCCCTGCCCTGACATCTGTAACAGGCAAGCCAAATTGACGGGCAAGCCGGTAGCCAAAATCAGTAGCTCCTATTTTCGGAATGGATAATCCGCCTGTGGCCACGACAAGGCTGTCTGCTTGAACCTTTTCATGTTCTGTTTGCACAACAAAATTGTTTTGCTCCTTGTAAACAGCTGCCACTTTGACGCCCTGCTGCAACTCGACACCGGCCAAGAGAACATTATGTTTGAGCAAATCAATGATTTGCTGAGCTGTGTCATCACAAAATAGCTGGCCAAGTTTCTTTTCGTGATAAAGAATCTTTGCCTGCTCAACCATATCAATAAAGTCATATTGCGTATATCGGCTGAGTGCTGATTTACAAAAATGCGCATTGTCTGAAAGAAATGCAGACGGATCAGTGAATAAATTGGTGAAATTGCACCGACCACCACCAGAGATACGGATTTTTTCCGCAAGCTTGCGGCTATGGTCGAGCAGCAGAACACGCCGCCCTCTTCTGCCCGCCTCACTTGCACACATCAAGCCTGCAGCGCCAGCGCCAATCACAACAACATCAACACACTTCATTGTTACTCACACCCAACCGTTGGAAATTCGGCTTATAGAATTGACCCCTGATTTAGCATAAAATAAATTGATGCGGAAATTTCGTCCAACAAATCATCATTGAGGCATGTGCTGATGGCCATAGACAACCCCACTCCAGAACAAATGACCAATATGATTCAGGCAATATTTGCCAAAACTGATGACCTGCTAAATAAGAATGACTTACCCCCTCCGGGCGACCTGATGGGTTTTACTGAATTATTGAGGCTTGTCTTTAATGACGATGATGCAGGCCGAGCCATTTTTAATAGTTTTGATGAAAAGCTATTGGAAACATTATGGGAGATGTATAAAAAACGGCCAAAATACGAACAGAATTAAGTTTAACGTAACGAGTTTAATACGATTCTTTTATGATTAAATCGGAGGCTTTTTCTCCAATCATGAGCGTTGGTGCATTCGTATTTCCTGATGTTATGGTTGGCATAATCGAAGCGTCTACTACACGAAGCCTATCAACTCCTCGAACCTTTAACTTTTCATCAACCACAGATGATTTATCCTTACCCATTTTGCACGTTCCAACTGGGTGATAAATAGTAGTTGCGGTATCACGTATCCAATTCAGCGTCTTGTCATAATCATTTAAATCTACAGATGTCCCTGGTGCAAACTCTTCTGTAATAAGTGATGCAACTGGTTCGACTTGGCAAATCTCCCTGGTAATTTGAATTGCTCTAACCATAATGTCGCAATCTTTTTTTGTTGATAAATAGTTTGGGTATATTTTTGGGTAATCTTCAGGATTAGAAGATACGATTTCCAAATGCCCTCGGCTTTCTGGCCTTAACTGACAAACTGAGGCTGTGAAAGCGGAGAATTTGTGAGGTCCGTCCTCAACCCTGTCAGCGCTGAAAGGCTGAATGTGATACTGAATATCTGGCGTATCTAATGCGTTATCAGTTCTTAAGAAACCAGTACCCAAACTGGCGGCCATTGCCATCGGTCCACTCCTCTTGAAAAGATATTCTACGCCCATACCAATCGTTTTATATAAACTCTGTGTCTCTACATTTATGGTGGATGCATTACATTTATAGATGGGTCTCGCTTGTAGGTGATCCTGAAGATTTTTACCTACCCCAGTCAGATGAACTAGTGGTTCAATGCCGTGCTTTGACAATTCTTTTTGATCGCCCAAACCCGAAAGCATAAGTAACTGAGGAGAGCCAATAGCACCTGCACATAGAATTACTTCTTTTCTTGCTCTAATTTTTTTCCTTTCACCACCCATAATTACTTCAACACCAATCGCGACTTTTTTCTCAATCAATATTTTAGTTGTTTGTACATTTGTGAATATATCTATGTTTTTATTACCTTTTAGAGGGCTTAAATATGCCTTTGCCGCGCTACAACGCAAACCGTTAGCCATTGTCATTTGAAAGTAACCTACTCCTTCCTGAATTTCTTGATTGTAGTCATCGGTCCATTTATAGCCTTTGTTCACAGCTGCATCTAACCAAGCCTTTACTATGTCCTTTTCAACTCTATTTTTTGAGACTTGAATAGGACCTCCTTTTCCTCGAGTGTCATCGGAAGCCCCTTCCCAATTCTCTGTTTTTTTAAAGTAAGGTAGCACATCATTCCACGCCCAACCCTTGTTTCCTAACTGGCGCCAGTGCTCAAAATCTTCAGGCTGACCTCTTACATAAAGCAATCCATTTATTGAACTGCTACCTCCCAATGTCTTTCCCCGTGGCCAATTGATAGAACGTCCGTTTAAACCGATATCTGGCTGAGTTTTATAACACCAATCAGTCCTTGGATTACCCATAGTTTTAAAGTACCCAACAGGAATATGTATCCATGGGTGGTTATCTTTTCCTCCAGCTTCTATAAGGCAGATACTGAAACGGCCACTTGATGCAAGACGATTGGCTACAACACAACCCGCAGAACCAGCTCCAATGACTAGATAATCAAACTCCAATCTTTTCTTCCTTCAACTTAACAGCGCAAAATTTTTTCACGACATTTTCAAGTATTCTAGAAATATCGTTAGAGAATTTATTGTGCGGCAGAGAGCCACAAAAAGTGATTGAACCAACCGAAAAAACACTTCCTCCGCCAGGAACCTGAAAATACACCATATCCGCTCGTTTGATGTTTTTCTCTGGTTCACCAGACACATTTGTCAGATGAGTGAGTTGTTCCTCTGGAACCAGCATGAATTTACCGTCAAGATCGTAAGACTGGGCGAGAATGGTAATATTTTGGTCACCACCCAATTTACTATCAACACGGTCTAATTCAAACCCTGCAGCACCCCCTCCGCTTAAACCAAAATCACCTAAAATCTTCTCGTGAACCCCCTCAAACACCCAATCAAGTTTTTTATCAAAACAGGTTCTTTTGTATGGCATGCCGACAAAATTTCCTTGCGCTGTAAAACCTACACCTACTAGCTTTTGCGGAGGCCGAGCGTTTCGCCGCCATAACCCCCCATATTTTCCATCAAAAGCATTGTAGTACTCACCAGGTTCTGATGCCCAAGCTCTGATACCATCTTCAGCACGCCTAATTTCTAGCAATGATGGGTCCTCAAGGTGTCTAGCAATTCGCCAATAGAAACCGTTACCGCCCAAATAAATTAGGTTGCCCCCACTCTCACGATAATTTAGCAATGCATCCAGCATGCTCTCGGTAAAATATTCAGGGTGGCTTCCAGTCATTATTACTTTGTAATTCTCTAAAGCGCTCACCCCATCACAATCTAATTCATCATCTGTGATGATATCATAGTCTATGCCCTTCCTGTGCAGCCAGGTAATTAAATGACTATCAGCTTGGAGGTGGCGCAAGCCGGAGCAATCTGTGGAACCAAAGGTTAAAAAACCAGGTCGAAGATTAAAAAGCACTCTTTTATTTGATGCATGACATATTCCTGAGCCATCCGAATGACTATTGTAAGTCGACAATCCATAATGAGGGAAATGTGATGGATTGTGTGGATAAGCGTTCCATTTTTCCGTTTTTTCAACCCAATCTTGACTAAAATCAGGGCGCGCATGATTGCCATATATTGTGTAAGTGAACGTTGAAATCAAAAGACACAAATCAGCTTTTGGCTTACCCAACGCCGCACAAACAAAAAATGGAATACAATCATAATGACCTTCAGCTTCTATACGCATAAAATATGCCCCTGATGGCATGCCTTCAGGGATAACAAGCTCAAAGTCCGACTCCCAACCAAAGTCATATATGTCATCTTCGTGGAAATAAATTGCAGCATAATGAGAAGGTTCATGTTTCCAACAAAACTCTGCGCCGTTCCACTTATGGCCAGTTACACCTCGAGTTGGTGCATTTTTAAGAACAAGGTCTGGCCCAATCAATGCTCTTACATGCAGCGATTGGGTACTTTCTTCAAAATTCCATGCGGCTATCTCATCGCCATCTACAATAATTTTTGGGGCCTCTATTTTTCCGTTAAAACTTTCACCGCTGTTTTCTTGACACCCTGCTATCTGAATAAATTCGTTCTGAGACTGTAACTTTTCAATCAAGCCAACATCAATTTTGCTTTGCGCCGAACCGGTGCAGCTTTTGTTCTCTGAAGAAATTGTCAACTTGAGTTTGCCATCTGCCAAAACCAAAAAATCTAACTGATACCAAATATTGTTTTTCAAATTGAACTGTGATGAGATAAGTTTTAAATGATTAAAACAAACGCTTAAGTGTCCATTTCGGTCCACGAAAATTCTGAGCAAGCCCCAACTAAACAACGTTTGTGGTTTTCCAGAAATTAAGGTGGGGTAAAACCAACTTTTTATTTGCAAAGCTGAAAATTTTTGCGCTTTGATTTTACCCTCTGACCTCGCATATGAGCCAGGGTTTATGTCTTGCACTCTAGAGGGATAACTAGTCCTTGGAAAAAATGCACTAGCGTCTTCTTCAATGATGCCGGGACCATCTGGGTTCGGATCCGCACATATGGACCTAAAAATAGATGCCGTAAAATTTGATTTAGCATAACTAGATACGTAAAACTGTATCTTGTCACCTTCTCTTGCTGATAATTTATCGCTGTAACCAGCCAGAAAAACATCACTCACTGGCAAGTTCCAATCACGGACAATCAATTAAGAAGTTCACTTGGTGGCCGCACCCTTCATTCTTAGTCGCATCGCTTTAGTAGCTTCTTCACTGCCATCGTGATGTGTGCCAAACCAGACATCCAAAGGTACATCCATATTTCCATAATTACAGTCAAAATATCTGTGGTGTAATTGATGATGGAAATCTGCTGAATCAAGGAGTTTTGTTTTCTTATTTTTTATTTGTTCAAATCCAGAATGAGTGAATGCAGGATTTAAAGTAACAAGAATTAAATGTAACGTGAATATCATAGGGTCACTAGGAATAAAAATATGAATAAGAGGAGATGATTGGTATATGATATTTTCGACAGGATGCATTGAAATACCAGACCAAGGCCCAGTGTTCACATTTCGATGATGCGTAACATGAACATGCTTGTATAAAAATGGAACATGAAGAAGTCTATGGATAGAATAAAAATGAACACCCCTAATTAGAGGCAGACATATAATCCAAAGGAAAAACTGGACAGGGCTACTCTGAAAAGAGCTGGTCTTAACAATTCCATTTGCAATCCCATACCAATAAATGGCCTCATAAAACGTCCATATTGTTACGCCGCTAAATACACTCCAGAAAATATTATCGTAAACCTGATTTCTGAATTTAAATTTTTTGTTATTCTTAGCCATTTCCTTTTTAAGAAATTTAAAGTCATCTCCTTGCACCTTGAGTATGTAAAGATATAAATGCAAAGTTCCGGCAATCAAGAACAACAAAGCCGTATTACGCATGAATAAATACGTAACCCAGCCATAATCAAACTCTCCCATGATTGATAAGCTAGGCGTTAAGTATTTTGTTAAGAACAAAGCCAATGTAAGAAAGAGCACGAAGCGCGAGATACTCACCCAGCGCTTTATCATCCATCCAAAAATTAATGCTAATTTCGGTGGAAAATCAAAAAGTGGATTGTATTTTATTGGTTCACTGGGCTGGTAGTTCCATCCAGAGGACCTATTGCTTTCAGTCATAAAATTTTTCCGTTTTTAACAATGTAAAGATGGTAAGATTCTGACGCTACCCAAAATTACCATATACCAAATCTGGCAACCATGTGATGAGATCAGGGAATAGCGAAACGAATATCAGCACGCCTATATACGCTAAAAGAAATGGCAGAACCGCTATCGATATTTTATCTATTCCTAGGTTCGTTATTCGAGCGGCAACAAAAAGATTTGCACCAACTGGAGGTGTCAAAAATCCAACCTCACAGGAAATCACCATAATGATTCCAAAGACAATTGGGTCAATCCCGAGTGCCATTACAATTGGCAAAAGTAAGGGTGTAAGCAATATAATTTGAGCTATCGACTCAAGGAACATACCAGTAATAATTAGAATTACAGAAATTATCATTAGCAAAAGGAATGGGCTTTCTGTAACACCGGACAGCGCCTCACCGATCATATCAGGCACAGACAACAAACTCATTAGTTCACCAAAGGCTTTTGCAGGACCCACAATGATCAGGACTGCGCCAGAAATCATTGCCGTCACTTTTAGGCAAGCAAAGATTTTTTTGATAGTCAGCTCTTTGTAAGCTACCCCCCCAATCAAAAGTGCGTAAAACACAGCAACTGATGCTGCTTCAGTGGGAGTAAATGCACCTGTATAAATACCACCAAGGATAATGAAGGGTGCAAGAATAGCCCATTTACCATCAACCACTGTTCGCCTTACTTCAGACCATGAAAATTCAGCTCCATCACCAACATAATTTCTCCTCTTTGCAATGATATACACCGTGAACATCAAGAGAGCTGTTGCCACAAAACCCGGGATAAAACCAGCCAGAAAAAGTCGAGGTATCGATTGCTCAGCAACAATTCCATAGATAATCATCAAATTGCTTGGAGGTATTAGGCTCCCAAGTGCACCTCCTGCAGCCGCGATAGCTCCGCCCATGGCTGGGTCCCACTTTTGTTTAATCATAGAAGGGATCATCACAGCACCAATCGCCGCGGTCGTTGCAGGACCTGAGCCAGATAGAGCTGCGAAAAATGCACACCCAAGTACGGCAACCAAACCCAAACTTCCCGTATAGTTGCCAATCATGGACTGTGCCATATTGACAATCCTTCTTGCCATTCCACCTTGCTCCATTAATGAGCCGGCAAAAACAAAAAGAGGAACGGTTACAAGCGGGAATGGTTCAACACCCGTGTACATTGATAGTGCCACTTGAACCAAATTCAAATCCATCATGAAGTAGCCAATAGCCGTGCCAATTGCTACTGCGATAGGTATGGGAATAGCCAACACTATCATCAAAACCATTGAGCCAAACATGATGAGCGCTTGTTGCGCCTCGCTTAACTCAAATATTATGTCCATTAACATATCATGCATGAGGCAGGTCCTCATTTTCACGAGGCTCAAGAATTGGCTCACCAAACTTCAGCCAACGGTAATACACTTGCGCGAGCCGAAGGGTCATAAGCCCAAAGCCCAATATCAAGCACATGTAAGGCCACTTTTGATCAATGTCTAAAGCAGGTGAACGGTATTCATCCTTCCAAAATGAAAGGTCAAGAAGAATACTCTGGTAGGTGAGAAAAATTCCAAAAAGAAACCAAATAAAATCACTGAAAATGGTAAGGCCCAACGCAATCTTTGCTGGGAACAGCTGTACAAAATTCATGACCCGAATATGAGCCCGCTCTCTTACAGCCCAGGCGACTGAAATGTAAACTGACCACAACATCGCATAAATCGCCAGTTCATCAGACCACGATGTTGGCATGCTGAAGACATACCGCATCACCACTTGGAAAAACACCATTGAGGCCATGAACATGACTAACGTGCCTGCCAGTACTTCTTCAAAATGCTTTTCTAGGAAATTCCACATAATTAATTCGCTCTTAGTCAAATAAAAATCTGGCCCTCAGAGATGAGGGCCAGAAAAACTTTTTACTTATTTTGCGGCAGCGTAGATTTTTTCCATAATTGCTGAATATTCAGCACCACGCTCCTTAGCAAACGCTGTGTGAACGGCTTTTGCCTTCTCTACCCAAGGACCAATGTCTGGCTGAGTAAATTTCACACCAGTAGCTTCCATTTTCTTTTGAACAATAGACATTCCATAATTTGTGTGGAATCTAGAAGCGGCTGTGGCGATCTTGGCAGCCATTTGCATTGCTTCCATCTGACTTTCGTCAAGCTTTTTCATAAAGCTATCACTCACAAAAAATGGTGGTGCGAGAACAAAATGCCCGGTCATTGCTACGTGTTTAGCAATGTCATGGAACTTTTGAGAGTACTGTACGTCCAATGGTAAATCACCACCATCTACTGTCCCAGTCTGTGTTGCAGTCAGCGCTTCAGACCAAGCGATTGGCACAGGGTCAGAGCCAAAAGCCTTATAGGTGTCAACCATAACTGTGTTCTTTGGAACGCGGTATTTCATTTTCGCAAAATCAGCCAAATTGTTAATTGGCTGCTTGGTATTGTAAATATGTCTGAAAGAGAACAGTGGGATTGTTACAAGATGGACACCAACTTCCTTCGGCATACCGCCCCAAATTTCCTGTCCCACAGGGCCGTCAGCAACTTTTACCGCATGATCATAGTTTTGAATCATGTATGGAAGAACTAAAAGGTCAATTTTTGGATAAAAAGGACCAGCGTTGTTCTGGGCAATCATAGTTCCGTCGAGTGTGCCAAGCTGCAATTTCTTGAACTGCTCTTGTTCACTGCCCATTTTGTGACAGCAATGGACCTTCACCCGAACTGTGCCACCTGAAAGAGTCTGAAAGCGCTCCGCAAACAAATTCATAAAGGTGCCATAAGGGTGACCTTCATTAACAGAGTAACCTATATTCATAGTCACTTTTTTAGCATGAGCAGGCGCTGCTAAAAACAGCACACTTACGAATAATGAGCTCACTAGAAGCTTCAACATTCTCATTAATACCTCCCTATTTTTTAGCTAAGTTAAATAAATGTTGATCGATAGTGTTCGATACAAATACCATTTGGCAAGCCCTAATCGGACAAAATTCGTCAAATAACGACTTTAGATGTGTTATATCCAGATTTGTATAAAATTAGGATAAGTTCGAATAAATCGTGACAAGAGCAATAAAGGTCAAAACTATTAGTGCCGCAGTACGAAAATGAGTACTGCCATGCTGCTTAAAGTAACGCGCACCAATGTAGTTGATAAGCAGGTAAACTGGCGCACAAAGCGCGCCGAAATATAAAAGCTCTTGAGTGATTTTTCCTAAGAACAAAAGAGAGGCTAAATTAAGTGATGACATAGTGCTGAGAGCCATAACTATATTTGCACGAGTGGTTGTAGGGTTGTCAGGCAGTGACATTAGCGCTGTCACCAAAGGTGGTCCACCCATGCCTGCAGAGCCCTGGATAAGACCCCCAACCGTGCCAGACAATGTCATCAATCCCTTTCCCACATCACCCTTGAAACGCCAGCCCGACGCCAGCAATCCCACAGTCAACAACAGAACAACAGAGATGATCAATTTCATGATTGTTGGTTCTGTTTCTACCAAGATCAACGTGCCAATCGGAACAGCAATTACAAGACCGCATAGCATTGGAATAAGTGTTTTTAAATTAGAGTCACGAATGTTAGCCGGAACAAGATACATAATTGTTGGAATTTCGATTATCACTAAAATACCGATAGCAAATACAGGCGGCAAAACAATGCTCAATGATGGGACAATTACTAAAGCAGCACCAAAACCAAGAAAACCGCGCAGAAAACCTCCAACACCAATGACAAAGATGCAGAAAATAATTTCTAGAATTTCTAAGCCAAAGAGCATTTGACGCCTAACTTGTTATGTTTAATTTTTCACAACTCTTCTTTTGTTAATCTCAAAAAACGCAAACCCAAAAATAGACGCAAATATCAGACTACCCCCAAATAATGTCCCTAGGCTAATATTTTCACCATATATCAACCAAACCCAAACAGGCCCTAATGTGAATTCCAAAAGCATAATTAGTGGTACTTCAGCAGCTTTTAATACTTTTGTTGAGAGAACAAGAAGAGACTGCCCAACACCCTGCAAAACACCCCCCCATAAAAAACATAAAGCAATGTCACTTACCAACGGCATGCCGTTCCATTCTCCAAATACTAGGCCAACACACATGCTAATGATGCCTGTAAAGAAAAGAACAGGGAGCATTTCCACATTCTTATTGTGGCGAAGTATCACTGCAAAACATGAGAAAGAACAGGCCGTCAAAAAAGCAAATACAATTCCTAATTTACCTTCAGCACTGACATCAGCTAGGACAATGGTAATCACGCCAAAACATGCAGATGCCATTGCAATTATTGTTACCTTTGAAATAGTTTCTTTGAGGACCAACCAGGCGAGAAGAGCAGTGATGAATGGGGCGGTAGCAATGGTGAAGGTGCTGTTTGCCACAGTAGTGTTTGAAAAGGCAAAGACATAAAAAGTTTGCGCAGATGTAAAAAAAGCGGCACCCAACAAACCCGAAAAACCAATGCCTTTTGTAGCTTTCAACGCTCTATTTTTATAGAAGAGCGATATTATGACTATCATCGTTAAAGTAAGGGCAAGGCCCCGAAAGAAAACCACTTCGAAGGCGTCAATAGAATTCAGGCTTCTGAAGATTAGCCCTGCTGTGCTCACCATGGTTGCGGAAACAACCATCATCTTAATAGCTAGCGCCCTATTTAAATGAATATCTATCAAAACATTTTGTTTTCTAAGGTGTTCATTATTTTAAAATTCTTCCACTTCTACGTCCCGCAAAAACTCTTTAAAAATTACACTTCAGATAGCTACTTTTCTGACATGCTAACGCTTTTTGAATGAGAAAGTGAACTTCTTTTTCAGGTATTTCTGTCATCAAAGCTTGGGCCATAAATGCTGAATTCGGGTCATGCTCAGCACCGAGTAAAAACCAAATCAATGCAGTTCGTCTGTCCTCTTTCACACCTAGCCCTTCATGGTAGCTATTCCCAAGTGCTGTGAAAGCAAATGGGTAACCCTGCTTTGCTGATGCTCTGAATAATTCCAAGGCGCGAATGAAATCTACTTCCGTGCCTTGACCTGTTTGAAAAAGCAAGCCAAGGCTGGCTTGCGCGACTTTATCCCCTGCTTCCGCAAGAGGCGCCCATAATTGAATAGCCTCTTCAGGTTTGTTTTCTGAAAGCTTAAGAAATCCGTTGTTTAGATCATCTGCCACCGCTTTACAGGTGAACAAGAAAAGCAGGGGAAACAAAATATATTTATGCCATTTCAATGAAATCTTTCCTCTATGAGTTTATTGAGATTAAGAGAACTGCTACACTATATTGAGAAAATTTGATTAAACATAGATCGGAAGAAATTCTGTGATAATTGGACGTTCAGCAAAAAAAATTGAAGAGTGGCTAATTGCAGGCTTCCAGAAAATGATTTCACCTAAGTCAATCAAAGACACTATTTATGGGACCATTATTGCATTATGTGTCCTCTTTTGTCTTCTTTTCATCTTTGAGCAATATCTGCGATGATGTTTATTGAGAGTTTTTTCCATCATCAGACATCAAATATTTCATAATTGCTGTCTGGTCGAGAGAGCCCATCCCTCGTTCTTTTGCTCCTTCAAAAGTTTGGCGTGCCAACTTACCAAATTTTGGCGCAGCGTCGTGGCCCTCTGCTAATTCAATTGCCATCGTTAAATCTTTTATCGCCATAAAAATTGGGAAGTCAGGTTTTAAATCTCCGGACAATACCTTCTTGGGGTAGTTTGTATTCAATTGTCCTAGGCCTGCAGCAGTTGTACTCATCAAATCAGCCATTAAACCAACATCGAGGCCTACAGAATTTGCCAGTGATAGCGTCTCTCCAGTTACAACGTTATTTATCATTGCCATATAATTATTTACCAATTTTGCCTTAAGGCCACATCCGGTTTCACCAACATGAATAATTGTATTTCCAACTGCTTTGAAAATGCCGTTTAATTCTTTGACTTGCTGTTCTTCACCACCAACCATAACCAGCAACTGACCAGTAAGCGCCTCTCGAGGTGTCCTTCCGACAGGCGCATCTACAAATTTATGGCCTAGTTTTTCTATTTGTTTTGCTATTTTCATTGTCTTGTCATAAGAGCCGGTAGACATATCTACCACTAAACTATTTGGAGCAGCCGAAGCCAGAGCTCCCTCTTCACCGAATAAAACATTTTCAACAATGTCACTGTTTGGAAGGACTGTAATAATGACATTCCTATTTGAGGCAGCCTTGGATGGGCTTGTGGACACCAGCGTTGCAATATCATGAAAATCAACGAGTGCATCGCTGCTCTCATCACAAACAGCAACATCAAAACCTGCATTTATAATGTTTTTGGCCATGGGTGCGCCCATAACACCAATTCCAACTATTAGAATTTTTTGTGTCATAACTGCTTTCCAAAAATCAAAAGAGATAAATTACATAACCCATTTTTCTTATCAATCAGGCAATCTTCCATATGGCATGTAACCACCGGCTAAAGTAATACCGCAATCAACAACGAGCGCAGAGCCAGTAACTGCACTAGATGCGTCGGACAAAAGAAACATAACAACATTCGAAATTTCATGAGGTTCTGCCAGTCTACCGAGAGGTGTCATTTCGATTATGGGCGATAAATCACGACCCGTTGCCTCTTGTTTTCTTATGAATGGGGTATCAACCCAACCAGGACAAATAGCGTTCACTCGAATATTTTTTTTGCCCCACTGCACAGCTAAAGATTGCGTTAAATTAATAATTCCTGCTTTTGCGGCACCATAGGCAAGAACTGGACCTGGCCTTATTGCTAGAACTGAAGATAGAGTGACTATTGAGCCACCTCCATGTTGAAGCATTTTCTTCCCTAATAACTTACAAGTTAAAAAGGTGCCATTAAGGTGATTTTTTAGCACCCTATCAAAATTTTCTAATGGAGCCTCAACTATTGGCTCTCGTGTTGGCATCACCCCCGCACAACAAACAGCACCATTAAAATTAGGCATATCAGAACTTAACTTTGATATTGCCTCATTCATCGAACTTTCAGATTCAACATTTCCGGCTGCAAAAAAAGCTTTATCACCTAATTTTCCACAAATAGTGCGCCCGGCGTCTTCATCTATGTCAATTACGCCAATATAGGCACCCTGTTCAATCGCTGCAGTACAAACTGCTGCTCCAATGCCGCTCGCACCCCCGGTCACAACAATTGATTTTTGCGAAACGTCAATCATAGTTTGGCTCCCAATTACTGTTTAATTGCACCACATTGATCTGAAGAAAACAAATCTTTGTTGATTGAAATATTTTAGATGGCGTTTACTCTTTGAAGTAAAACAAGAGCGTGTGACTTTCAGATTTTAGTCTGGAGCAATTTAGAGGCAATTAAATGAGCAATCAGAAAATTCAACATCACGAAGCTTTGATTATAGGTGCTGGTTTTTCTGGCCTTTATCAGCTCTATTGTCTCCGAGACCAACTTAATTTAGACGCAAAAATAATTGAGGCTGGTGATGGGGTCGGAGGAACTTGGTATTGGAACCGATATCCAGGGGCTAGATGTGACTCAGAAAGCCATACGTACTGTTATTACTTCAATGATGAAATATTAAAGGAATGGAAGTGGTCAGAGAGATATCCTGCCCAAGAAGAAATTCAAAATTATCTCAATTACTGCGCTGATAAGTTAAGCTTAAAAAAAGACATTCATTTCAATGAACGAATTTGTTCTTGTTCTTGGGACGAAAACAAGGAGATTTGGAGTCTTACCTCTGAGTCTGGAAAAGTTTATTCATCCAAATTCTTGATCACCGCTGTAGGTTGCTTGTCATCCACGAACAAGCCTGAAATTCCTCAATTATCCACATTCAAAGGGGAAATTTATTTCACTGGAGAGTGGCCTAATGAAAAAATTGAATTTCAAAATAAATCAGTAGCAGTAATTGGCACTGGCTCTTCAGGAATACAAGCAATCCCAGTTATTGCTGAGGAGGCAAAAGAACTCTTTGTATTGCAGCGCACACCAAATTTCAGCGTACCTGCTAGAAACCACAAATTAGAGGAAAACTTTCATTCTGAATTCATATCTAAAATTGAAATGTGGCGGGAGAAAATGTTGGATTCCCGCCATGGTCACCCATGGAAAGCGCCCCCACGAAAACTTTGTGAAACGGACGAGAAAGAGCGTTCAGCAATTCTCGAGAATAATTGGAAAAAAGGAGGATTAAGTTTTAGGGAAAGCTTTGATGATATAATCCTAGATGAAAACTCAAATGAAATAATATCAGAGTTCATCCGCAAAAAAATATCTGAAATCGTTGAGGATGCGGAAACTGCCAAGAACCTCTCTCCTGTTGACCATCCCTTTGGGACAAAAAGGCCGCCCATAGACACAAACTATTTTGAAACTTTTAACCGAAATAATGTCGAACTCATAAACTTGAGAACTAGTCCAATTAAATCGTGCGATAAAAATGGAATTATTTTTGAGGATGGGAAAAAAATTAGGGTTGATATTCTTGTTTTCGCAACTGGTTTCGATGCTATGACCGGCTCGTTGCAAAAATTGGGTCTGATTGGCAAGAATGGTATTAGACTTGAGGATTTCTGGCGTAGCGGTCCTCAAACTTATTTAGGTTTGGCAATTCCTAATTTTCCCAATCTTTTTACAATAACTGGCCCAGGGAGCCCATCTGTTCTCACAAACATGCCAAGATCAATTGAACAGCATGTAGATTGGATAACTCAGCTCCTGAAATATTTAACGAACTCTAATATGACTAAAGTGGAGGCCAAAGAAATTGATGCAGAGAATTGGACAAAATATGTGACTGAAATAGCCAATAAAACACTCATGCCCAAAGCAGGTCACTCTTGGTATCTAGGAGCTAATATACCAGGAAAACCAAGAGTTTTTATGCCTTATGCTAACGGTTTAAACAATTATCGTGACGAGTGCGAAACTGTGGCAGCTGGCGGATATACTGGCTTTAAAATAAGCTCTTAAAAATCAATAGAAGAAGAATTTTTAGGACGGAGTATGCAAATTAACCAAACAACTTTCGACTACATCATAGTGGGTGCTGGAAGTGCAGGATGTATTCTTGCTAACCGCCTTAGTGCATGCGGCAAGCACAGCGTTTTGGTTTTAGAAGCTGGTGGACGTGACTGGCACCCAATTTTGTATATCCCGGCTGGTTTCATGAAAACACTAGTTAACCCGAATTTTAACTGGATGTATGAAAGCAGTCCCTCAGAGGGAACCAACGGTCGCATCATCCCAGCACCCAGAGGAAAAGTGCTGGGCGGCTCAAGTTCAATTAATGGCATGGGCTTTAATCGTGGGCAAAAAATGGATTTTGACGTATGGGCTCAAATGGGGAATTCAGGATGGTCATACGATGACATACTCCCATATTTTAAGCGCTTTGAAAGCTATGTTTCAAAAGAAGACCAGAGTTATCGGGGTGCCACTGGGGAGGTCACAATTAGTGACTTAAATTGGAATGACACACTATGCGAAGCCTTTATGGATGGAGCAGAAAGCTTAGGAATAAAGAAAAACCCCGACTATAATGGGGCAGATCAAGAGGGTATATCCTACCTTCAAAGAACAGTTAAAGGAAGAACGAGGATGAGCGCATCTCGGGCCTTCCTAAATCCTGCAAGGAAAAGACAAAACCTTGAAATCCTAACTCACGCACATGTAACGCGAATTATATTTAGTAAACAAAAGGCAATTGGAATCTCTTGCGTGATCGGCAAAAGCGCGGAAGCAGAAAAAACAATTTATGCAAATAAAGAAATAATTTTATCAGCAGGAGCAATTAACTCACCTCACTTACTGCAATTATCTGGTGTTGGTTGTTCAAAATTGCTTCAAAAAATTGGTGGCAAGATTAAACATGAACTGCCAGGTGTTGGTGAGAACTTAAGGGACCATTATGCAACACGCCTTACCTGCCGCGTGGAAGGTGTGAACACAATTAACAATCGGGCCAGAGGCTTACCTCTTTTAGGGGAAATATTTAAATACTTTATCGGAAGACGTTCAATTCTAGAACTTGGTCCTACCGCAATTTTTTGTTTCCTGCGGTCTGATAAAAATCTAGACCAACCTGACATTCAAATCAACTTTACCCCTGGGACCCATCAACATGGAATGCAATCTACCTTGGAAAGAGATGCGGGTTTTACTCTAGCTACGTGGCAACACAGGCCAGAAAGTTTCGGCTATGTTAGAGCAAAAAACACTGACCCGTTTCATAATCCAGAAATCCAGCCTAACTATCTTCAAGCAGACATTGATCAAAGAGTTATAGTAGAGGCAATAAAAATTTGCCGGGGGCTGACGCAGACCAACGCTCTCAAACCATATTTTGTAGAGGAGACCTATCCTGGAATGCACTGTGTTTCAAACGATGAGCTTTTAAACTCAGCTCGTGAGATCGGTCAGTCGATATATCATTTAATGGGCACTTGCCAAATGGGGCCAAAAACCAATCGAATGTCAGTTGTTGACCATCAATTAAAAGTGCATGGTATCCAGAACTTACGTGTTATAGACGCTTCAATTATGCCAACAATGGTGTCAGCGAACTTAAACGCTGCTGTTATGATGATAGCAGAGAAAGGCGCTGACCTGATTTTAGGAAGAAATTGAAAATTTGAACGAGATCTAAGTTTTCTTGCGTAACATTCAAAACTCAAAACGATTTAAAGAACTCTGAATTCTTCAATCTGCTTAAAATCAAACTCAATTCCTAAACCATAGCCTTTTCCTAATTCCATAGAACCTGATGATTTATCTAACATAGGGTCAACAATTAATGAACGAAGTGGATTATTGTTGAAATCAACTTCAAGCATTCCATTCCCACCCACTGCTGCCAAAGCATGAGCCGAAGCAACTAAACCAACACCGCCTCCAAGATAATGGGGGCAATAACTCTTTCGGGAAGATATTATTTTTTGAGCAACAGGAATGGTTTTTGTTAACCCTCCCCATTTAGCTAAATCTGGCTGAATCACGTCTAACACGCCTTCAGAAAGCAAGCTGTTAAACCCCTGCACTCCCATGACATTCTCACCGCCAGCAAGGGGCGTTGTGCCAGTCTCATGTAATTTTCTCCATTCATCGCTGGGACGGTCAACTGGTATTGGTTCCTCCAACCATGATAAATTATATTCTGAAATTTTATCCATCATTTGCAGGGCTTCATTCACATCCCAGGCCTGGTTAGCATCAGTCATGAGCTTTTCATTTTCACCTACAAGTGTTTTGAGAGACTTTATATTTTGAATGTCTTTCTTCTTATCAAAACCTATCTTTAGCTTGAGAGCTTTAAACCCTTTGTCTAACGCATTTTCAGCCATTTTTTCAGCGCCCTTTGGATTTATTCCACTCGCGTAAATAGGTACTTCACTTTTTTTTCCACCATAGAATTCCCATAAAGGCTTTGATAACTTACGAGCGAAAAGGTCATTGAGCGCTATATCAATGCCTGCAATGCTTTGAGCCAATGGACCGAATTCTCCAGTCTGAAGTCCCAAAACCCACGTATTTTTTGTCAAGTAATCAAAAGCATCTTCTGGGCTTTCAAATGTCTGAGATGAGAGTAATGGTGAGAAAATGCTGTTAACCAGATTAGCGCGATGTTCTGCTCCAACCGAAGGAAAATTACACCAAATTTCACCAATCCCAGTAACACCCTCGTCGTCTAACAGCTTAACTAAAACCATCGGGCGGTCGCGCATGATTCCAAAAGATGTCTGAACAGGAGTTTTAAGAGGATATCTGTAAACAGCTGTTTCCAAGCTTCGTATCTTTATCATTTACCGAACCCTTGTTTCAAAAATTTATATTTTTAGACGGAGCATCTTTACTTCTTTGTTGTCACTGCATTAACCCCAAATTGTGTTTTGGGGTCTTTGACTGGCCGAGTAGGCAACCCGTAATGTCTTGAGCGTTCGAAGATTGGAAGGCCAGATGCGAGCATTGAATTTAGAAACCAAACCATTGCATTCGTTACTTCAAGAGGCCTTTCACGTGTCACAAAATGCCCAGAGTCCAAAACTAAAATTGCCTCAAGCCCAGGCAAATAGTCATCCATACCAATACAATATTCAATTGGTTGACGGGGATCATGCTCACCATGAATATACAAAATTGGCATTTTAAATTTTGAAAGGTCAACCGGCTCACTTTTTCTAATATCACGGAAATACCGAGGAATGGCATCCCCTGTTCCTGGTTCTGAAAACTCCAAAATTATTTCTTCCAGCTCAGCATCTGAAGGCACGAGGTCGGGCTTGCAGGAGCTCTCAAACCAAACTCTCACGTAAGCTTCAGCTTTATTCATTAATTTTGCAGCCTCCTCTACATTCTCAGCATTCCACTGATGATGCAGAGAATTACGAGGGTCATATTCATGCAGAGACAAACAACAACGAATATATCGCAACACACGATCCGGTGCTTGATTTATTATATTATCGGAGATGGCAACACCCCAATCATGTCCAGCCAAATGAAAATTACTTACTTCAATACAATTGAGAAGTTTGATTATTTCTGAGGCTACCGCGGTCATTGAATAATCACCGTCCTCTTTACCAGACTTACCATACCCTTTTAAGTCGACAGCTATAACGCGAAATTGTTTTGATAAACTTGGGATTTGATGTTTCCAACACTGCCAACTCTCTGGAATTCCGTGTAGAAGAACAATTGGTGTGCCCTCACCTTGCTCTACCCAATGCCATTTAATCCCGTCAACATCCAAATAATGATGTGAAACGTTAATTTCGTTCATTACCAACTCCAATAGCAGTTTTGAGGTTTGCTGCGTTTAACTCTTCCATTTGATAGTACCTCTTGTTTGAAGATTGACAAATTAATTGAGGAAAGGTGTTCTGGATGATTCAAGGATTTAGAATAGCAGCATTCGGAAGGACTTTATAATTTCCACAAACTCTCAAAAAGGAATAAGATTTATGGTCGTTGCCATGGTCTGCTTTGCAGTCCAAGATGGTCTTTCACGACACTTAGCAGAGAACTATAATGTCATTACAACAGTGGCAATTAGATATGCATTTTTTATAGTTTTTGTTCTTTTTTACGGGCACTTTATAATTGGTAGCCTAAAGAGAATGGCATCCACAAAAAATGCGCCATTACAGATCATTCGCGGCCTTATTTTGGCACTTATGAGTTCGCTCGCAATTATGAGTACCGTAAGGGACGGTCTTGTGAATTTCCATTCAATATTCGCAAGCTATCCATTAATTATATTGGCGCTCTCGGCACCACTTTTATCTGAACATGTAAGCTGGCGTCAGTGGATTGCAGTTATAGTAGGCTTTATTGGCGTTATTTTGATTCTAAGACCTGACACAAATCTTGTTAATTCAGGAAGTATTCTTGCAATTTCAGCAGCGGTTTTAATGGCAATATATGGAATACTTACACGTTTTGCTTCAAAGACTGACGATGCTTATACAAGTCTTTTTTGGGCGGCAACCGTTGGGGGCTCTGCGATGCTTTTCCTATTAGTATTTCATTTGGACCCTCCAAAAGGTAGCGACTGGTTCTGGATGGGAGCTTTGTGCGTAGTAGGTGCGTTTGGACATTTCTTATTGATCAAAGCTTTATCAACAGTTGAAGCCGCCACTATCCAGCCATTTGCCTATTTACAATTACTTTTTGCATCTTCAATCGGTATATTTTTCTTTAAGGACGAGTTTAACTTCATAATTTTCATAGGCTGTGCATTGATTGTTGGAGCAGGACTAGTTTCTTTCAGAATAGCCAGTAAGATTTCAAAGAATTAGGGCCAAAGCCTGAACTATAACGCTGAAATTGTTTGATAATGCCATTGTATTGTTTCTCTGTTTAATAGACACTTCATTTGTAGAAAGACTGGAAATAGGCAATGAATCAGACAAACGTTCAAAATTTCACTCATATAGTAATAGGCGCTGGTTCAGCAGGGTGTCTTCTTGCAAATCGACTGAGCGCAAGACCAAACAACCGTATTTTACTCATTGAGGCTGGCGGATGGAATAACGGTTTCTGGCTGAAGCTGCCCGTTGGTTATTATAAAACAATGAACAACCCAGACGTATCAAGACATTTTGCAACAGAACCAAGTACAGGCTTTGACGGACGGGTTGTTAATTGGCCACGCGGACGTGTGATTGGCGGCTCGAGCAGCATTAATGGACTAATATTTATTCGTGGACAACACGAAAATTTTAATGATTGGGCATCCCTTGGCAATAAAGGATGGTCATATCAAGAAGTGCTTCCATACTTCAGAAAATTAGAATGCTATAAAGGACCTCCTTCGCAATTTCATGGACAACACGGAGAACTTCAAGTCTCCCAATTGCGAAATCAACACCCACATTGCGAAGCGTGGCTTGAGGCGGCGAATGAGTACGGTCTCCCTTCAAACCCAGATTTCAATGCAGAAACCACTGAAGGTGTAGGGGGATATCATCTTTCCATTGGCTCAAGGTGGCGAAGCAGTTCTGCAAGCGCCTTTTTAAATCCAATCAAAAACAGAAAAAACCTTACCATATTTACAAATACAATGGTAACAAAAATTCTTTTCAAGAACAAAAGAGCAATTGGTGTTCAACTATCAAGAGAAGGTGTCGTCTCTGAGGTTTTCGCCGAAGCTGAAATAATACTATCGGCAGGTTCAATACAGTCTCCTCAAATTTTACAACTATCTGGAATCGGTCCGGGAAAACTGCTCAAAAACTTCGAGATTGATGTGGTATCGAACAGTAATGGAGTGGGAAAAAACCTTCAAGACCATTATCAGATGAGAACGATTGTAAGAATGCGGTCGAAAAAATCTCTAAATAATCAGATAAGGAATCCCTTTTCTCTTATAAAGATGGGCTTGGATTGGGCAATAAACGGAAAAGGAGCACTCACTGTGGGAGCAGGTCAGGTTGGCGGGGCAATGCGAACAAAGTTTGCCCCTGACCAAAAGCCTGACCTTCAGCTGTTTATAATGCCATTGTCTGTAGACAAGCCGGGCGAGCCACTGCACAAATATTCAGGTTTTACCAGTGCCATATGGCAATGTCATCCAAGCTCCCGTGGAAAAATCGAAATTACCTCTCAAGACCCAAATGAGAGTCCAAGAATTGAGCCTAATTATCTTTGCGAAGAGCTTGACCAAAAAACCATGATTGAGGGTATAAAAATTCTCCGAGAGATTTATGTACAACCTAAATTCCGGGACCTCTGGGAAGAAGAAGTTGTGCCTGGAATTGATGTAAAAAGTGATAAAGAAATTTTGAGAGCCATTCGCCAAGGTGGTGGTACCGTATATCATCCGGTTGGAACCTGTAAGATGGGTGTAGATAAGGAGGCAGTTGTGTCTCCTGACTTACGTGTGCATGGTGTGGATGGCTTAAGGGTTGTAGATGCGTCTATTATGCCCTTAATTACATCTGCAAATACCAATGCACCAACACTCATGATTGCTGAAAAAGCAGCAGACTTAATCCTTAGGGATTGCTGATTTAAATTATTGAGACTGAATTTTATAGGAGAACAAGATGTCTTACCCCCAATTACAAATGCTCATTGCTGGTGAATGGACCAATGGCACATCGGGTGTCACTGAAAACGTTATTTGTCCTGCAGATGGAACTGTTCTTGGCGAATTACCACATGCAAGCAAAGAGGATTTAGATGATGCGCTGAATAGCAGCCTTAAGGGCTTTAACAAGTGGCGCAGTGAGACGCCCCTGAAACGCCAGTCTATCTTGGAAAAAGCAGCGAAAATATTAGAGCGCGAATTTGACAAGAATTCTGAAAACCTAACCCGTGAAATGGGTAAGCCGCTAGCCGAAGCCAAGATAGAGATGCAAGTAGCAATTGATTTGTTACGATGGTACGGCGAAGAGGGAAAACGCGTCTATGGACGCATTATTCCCTCAAGAATTCCAAATATGGAACACGAGGCCAGAAAAGTACCCGTAGGGCCGGTTCTAGCATTTGTTGCGTGGAATTTTCCTGCTACCAACGTGATGAGAAAGGTTGCTGGGGCATTAGCAGCTGGATGCTCAATTACGATCAAACCCAGTGAAGAGACCCCAGCAACAGCAATAGCGATTGGTAAAGCACTGATGGAAGCTGGCTTGCCAGCCGGAGTTTTAAATATAGTATTTGGTGTACCCTCTGAAGTATCAGAGCACTTGCTCGCTTCTCCAATTCCACGAAAACTCAGTTTCACTGGCAGTGTACCGGTAGGAATTCATCTGCAAAAACTGGCAGCACAAAATTTGATTAGGTGCACAATGGAACTCGGAGGACATTCGCCTGTGATGATTTTCAAAGACGCAGATATTGAAGCTGCTGTAAAACATTGTGCAGCAGGCAAATTTCGAAATGCTGGCCAAGTGTGTATTTCACCAACAAGATTTTTTATCGAGGAGCCAGTTTATGATGAATTCATTAAATCATTCAAAAGTCATGTTGAAGCAATAAACGTTGGAGACGGACTTGACTCAATGTCAACTATGGGACCATTAGTGGCAGACCGACGATTGGAAGTAATGGAAGACTTCATATCTGATGCGATTTCAAGCGGAGGAGAAGTAATTTCTGGAGGTGGAAGAGGTCAAAGCCCGGGCTCATTCTTTGAACCTACTCTGATCAGAGATGTTCCTGATACTGCAAAAATCATGATTGAAGAGCCATTTGGCCCAGTGGCTCCCAGCGCATCATTTTCATCTATCGATGAAATTATAGAAAGAGCAAATTCTTTGCCCTTTGGCCTCGCATCTTATGCATTTACTAGCAATCCAAGAACTAGTCAGATATTAAAATCGGAAATTGAATCTGGAATGCTTGCAATAAATTCTATGCACATTCATTCAGTCGAAACGCCATTTGGCGGACTAAAGCACAGTGGATATGGTTATGAGGGGAGCATAGAAGGACTAGAAGCTTTTCTGGTAACAAAATATTCTAGTGAGATATACACTTAAACTGTTGCGTCAAATCAATGTCAGATAATTCGAATGCCTAGCCTTTTCATAGGCTAGGCAACTTTTTATCGAAGCTAGCGCCCTTGAGGTATCTCAAACAGAAATTCATGCGCTATCTGTAAACGTAGATTGGACTTGTCCAGGCTAATGTTCCGTCTTCCTGAGTGAGTCTTACAAAGATAGGATTGTCATCTTTTGAATTTAGTTCTACGGGATATTTCACTTGCATTGTTTTATGACGGTTTTCGGTCGGTAGTCTGAAAACCTTCAAATATCTCGGCAAAACACCGCTATTATCAAAAATTTCATCCTCAAAGCCTATGTCTTCAATTGGAATGCCTGCCTTAACAAGGGGCGTTTCGATTTTTAGTGTGCCACTATAAGGATCAGCTAATATCATATCAAAACCACCGATGTTGCCAGTGGTTAGTGCCCTCCATGTCATTTCATTAGGGGAAGACTGAATGAGACTTTTGTCCTTATTGAAGAAATTTATAGCCTTGGATGAAACTACCTCATTATCTGATAAATAAGCTGAACCATCCCAAATTACCTGTCTAAAACGCCCTCGATACTCCGCACCCTCCCAGATAATCCTAATTCTGTTTCCTAATTCGTCCTGTTTATAGGGCTTTACTGTTTCGAGTTTCTCAAGACCATTGAATATGTCTATTCGCTCAATAGGTGCGCTGCACTTAACCTCAATGTTTAACTCCATTTGTCCGTTGGGTAGATGAACTATGTCTCCCATTAGAGCACTATTTGACACAGTGCTATTTGAGGAAAATAGCTTCGGATCATCGTTATATATTTGGCCAGATTCAGAAAATTTAGCTGTCACATTTATTAGTGGCCGACCATGCTCTCCCCCAGTGGTCGCATAATGCCGACGTTTACGAATGCAATCTAAAATCGACTCTCTGGCCAGTTCATTGACTAGAAAGCAAGTTAAACCGCCTACCGCACCAAACAAAGCAGCTCCAGGATAACTAGCTCCCGGCCTTCCCTTATGACCATCTGAATTCGCCACAATCCCGACCCGATAACCAAGACGAAAAGCATCTTGAATCAACCACTCAAAAGTACCCCAACTAGAGTGTATTTCCATCGACTTTTCAAAACGTCCGTCATGGGCTAGTTCAATATCTGCGTAGCGTCCTCCACAATGAGCATAGACTACAACATCCGACTCATCATTTTCTGCAAAAGCAGAGAACAATTCCGTAGCTGAATTACAGTCAGTAGATATATCCGAATGGTCACTCACTAGTGCGTGTGACGAGCGACGAAGAGTTCGGCCTTCAGTAGGGAAATATATGTTTCGGTCTCCACCAAGGCCTGTATTTCCTGACCATTCATATCCTGGAATCGCAATAAATTTTCCATCTTGATTGAACTTTTTACAAAGCTCATCAAGACGTTTCCAAAAATCAGTAGTGATTTGGAAATCATTTCCCTGATGTCCAGAAACATCAACAAAAGCCAGATCGCGGGCAAATTTGAAGTAAGCTTCCGCAGAATTAGTGCCTATGGTCTCCTCTGATTGTCCGTGCAAATCACCCCAAAAATGTCTAGATTGCGGTTTTTCTTCAATTCTTATTGGATTTGTCTCAAAAGCAATATTGTTCACGTCATTCGAAAATTCAACAGTGAAATCTTCTGCCGTCTGAACCCTCAGGTCTGACAATGTTGCCGTGAACTCTCCGGGCTTAAGTGTCACCTTCTTGGGAAGGCCTTCAATTTTACAAGTCGATATTGCATCAAATTCATAATCGCACAAGTTAGTTGGGTTTCCCCATTTATCTTCACCTTTTATTTTGATCTGAAATGGCTCACCTACTGCCCGGATAGTTGGTCCAATTGCTAAAAATCTTTCTGCAGGCCCTGGGACAATTTTAATAGTAGGTTGTTCGGGCATCGGTTGATAGCAATAGGTAGCAATAGGGTCGACCAACGTGTGAAATTCATAACTTTCCTCGCAAAAAGTTTGAAGTCGCATTCCTGGCGACCCTTTCGATTTATCGCCGAATTTTACTGTTATTGTATCACCCTCTTTGAGGAAACCACGAACAACTTTAATATATAAAGTCCTATCCCAGGGCCTAACATTGCCCTTTGGATCATAGTGATAATTCAAGACGGCATTATTTGAAGCAACAATGGTTGTATAATTTGGTCCTGTTGGATTCTCAAATTGCGGCCTTGTTTGGTCACTAGCAAACCTAAAACAAATTCTAATAGAGCCAGAGTCATCAATGCCAAACTTACCCGCTGTGTATACCAGTGTAAACGTTTGATAGCTTCCAGCTTCAAATGAACCGGATGGACTAATTGAGACTGAACCTAATTCTTCGGAAGGAATGGGAAATGCAACTGGACTGCTTTTTTCGCCTCCCACACCTCCTCCAGAATGAATGTCATCTCGGCTTCCCAAAGGAATCTCAGTCATTTTAAAATCTCTAATTTTTCGGTCTTGTTCTAAATCAAAAGAATAATGAAGTCGCTTGTTTCACGGATTAATAAGACTATACCAGACACAAATATTAGCCAAACCAATAATCTGCGAAACTGATTATCTGTTAGTTTTTTAAATGTGAATATCCCTAGCTGTGAGCCTAAAACTGAAAACGGGATCGAAATAAAAAACGCGAATAAAAATTTATCATGAATTGGGTTTTTATAAAGCAAGAACAAGAAAACAATGCCAAGAATGATCACATTAAAGGGTTGCAAGAGGGCCCGCTGTTCATATTTATTCCAGCCATGAAGAGAACTCCAAATAGTCGGCAACGCTCCAGATAAGCCTGCAGTTGAACCCAAAACGCCTCCAGCGAAACCAGTTAACATATCACCAAAATTATTATCCGTTGCCATTCTCGGAAAATTTGGCCTAAAAGCAAAGAACACTCCAAAGAATAAAAGTAATGTGCCAACCAAGACTTTTAGAAATTGGGCATTTATGCTCTCAAGGAAAAAAAACCCTAGGGGTAATCCTACAAAAGCTGGTGCTAAAAACCTAATTAATCGCGGCCAATTTAAATTTTGCTTTACAGCTACAACGCCTTGAAGTCCGCTTACAAGAGATAGCGCTACAACTAATAACACTGCTTCCTTTGGAGGCAACACTAGAAGCCACCAACCTAGTGCGAACAGACCTGTACCAAAACCAGCAATACCATTCACAAAGCCACCAACAGAAGCCCCAATTGGTACAAAGGCAATAAATTGAAGTTCAAACATTCATTAACCTTGGATTGGCAATCACACTTATTTAATACAGAACAACATGGCTTTTAGTGCTCATGAAGTGAGTAAGGGCCATTTTAAATTAGTTCATCTGAACGGTTGTCTGTTTCACCATAACGCTTGAGAGTAGCGGGCTTCGTGCCTTCGTATAATTTTCCAATACCCTCTGCAATTTTCCTGTTTTCACGTTCAAATAATGAATTTCCGAGCAAATCACTCTCGACCATAAAAGGGCCCATTTGTTTTACATCGATCACCCACATTGCCTGCGCCAAACCAAGTTCAGAGTGCCAATAGACACCAGAAACTTTTTCTACCCCGCGGCCTAAAAGTGCTCCCGTTCCATATCCAACTGTTGTCAGGTAGATTGCGCCGTGAGGAACAAAATGCTTTTTATAGTCCTCTGCACTCATTCCCCCTTTTCCGATGATCAGCTTCGCACCAGATTGAGACAACCACTGACCAATCCATTTGGAAAACCTAAATGATGCAGTTGCGGTGACTGACCCTAAGTTAAAACTTCCATCCGAATTCATAGAAGCCGCCGGTGAACAATGAAAATTTGCAGCACTCCGATGAGGCAAATCAACAGGAAAATTGACTTTTTCCTCTAACGCCCGTTTGTAAACGCCTTCTCGAGCTGTGTATATTGTGCCATCGAGATATACGACATCGCCCAAGCGAAGCTCAGTCAACTCTTCCTTCTTAGGGTTTGTGCTTAATGTTACCCGGCGTGGCTTTGCCATTCTGGGCTCTCCTGCCAGTCCACAGTTTCTCTTCTTTGATACGGAGTATACCACTTAGGATCTGTGCGATACACAACCTCTCCATTAGGAAATATTCGCGCAACTGCTCTACGTGACGATAAACAGAAAGCGTGGACTGACATTTGCATACCACCAGTGTGGCAAAAGCCCACTTCAATATTACAGTCTATAACCATAGATTTTCCCACAAAACCCATTGCACCCATTCCTATCGAATTTCCCAGTTCTTTAAACTCTTCTTCTAAATTTGCTATCTTAGGATCTGGATTTTGATCTCCTACAATTCTGAGGCAAGCAGCCCTTTTTCCAAGAACCATACATGCATCTTTAGAGCCCCCCAAACCAATCCCAATTATGGCTGGCTGACATGCTAGACCCCTCTTTCCAAATGCGACCAGACTATCGAGGTAAAACCTTTTTATTCCCTCAATGCCGTCTGACGGGAATAACATCCTATAATCTGTCCCAAACAGTCCACCTTTATGAACAGTAATCAAATCAATCCATTCACCCTCGGGTTCAAATCCATATTCAATCTCTGGCGCTCCAATGCCAACATTATTATCGTAATCTGTTCTCCAAAGTGGATGCACACGATTAGGACGCAGAGGTACTGTTTTGGTCGCGCTTGCAGTTGCACTTCTTAATGCGCCCTCAAGCGCGATTGGACCGCCCTCTATCCTCGCATTATTGCCCATCTTGACATACCAACGGGGCGTGCCAGTATCTCCGCACATAGCACTTCTATCCTGTTTAGCAGCCTCATAATTCTCTAGCATTGCCTCGAGGACAAATGACGATAGATCTCCATCTTCATCTTTAGCCGCACGTTTCAAACCACTTAAATAATCCTCAGGAATCTCAATCGCAGCTTTTTCCATAAGCATTTCGGCGGTCTTTTGAATTATATCGATTGGTATCAAGTTTTCCCCCAAGCAAATTAAAACACCTAAAAGTTAGCCAACTAGTGACTCAGGCTCATGCTCTGGCAAAATGGTCTCACCAGGTTTAACTATTGTAAACTGCACTGGCTTTCGACTCACACTTAATTTATTTCCCGATTGACGCACTAAAGTAAAGTAAGAACTCTCCAAATCGCCGGTATCCGGGTAATCTTCTCTATGATGTGCACCCCTCGAATTTTCCCGAGCTAGTGCAGCTTGAGCAATCACATTAGACATTTGCATCAAGTTCTTTAAGTTTAGCCAATCGTGCCAAGTTAGATTGAATGCAAGCTCTTTGTCATCTACGCCGATGGAGTTAAGTTCCTCTTCTAATGCAGCCAATGATTTGATGCCTCTAATCAGACCACTACCAGTTTTTACAACACCAACGTCATCCCACATAATTTGACGCATTTTTTCTCTAATTTCCGCCAGTGGCGCTACTGGCTTATTAAATGGAGCACAAGCTCTCATTATTTCTTGTTCCAAAATGCCTTGATCAGGGGTTCGAAGCTCATTCATTCTTGTCGCTTCTTGGCCCATAACGTCACCAGCTACACCACCATATACTGTAGAATTGGCGACCCCGTTTCCACCCAGGCGATTTGAGCCGTGGGCTCCACCAGCATCTTCACCGGCAACAAATAATCCAGGAACTTCTGTACGAGTGTCAACATCAACGACAACACCACCCATGAGGTAATGAGCCGTGGGCACAACTTCGACCTTTCCACCAGCTAGATCAAAGCCACTGTCAGCACAGCGTTTCACCATTCCAGGGAATTTCGAGCGAACAACATCTGGCCCTAAATGGCTCATAGAAATGAATACTCCACCATTTGGTGAACTATTATTTTTTTTCATTTCAGAGTAAATTGCTCTACTTACCAGATCTCGAGTTGCTCTTTCACCTTTCGTGTCATAATCAAACATAAACCGATGATCTTGGCTATTTAAGAGATATCCACCAGCCCCTCTCAGACCCTCCTCTAAAACCGTCCCCGTCATTCGAGTATTATTTCCAGCCAATAATCCTGTGGGGTGGAACTGCACCATCTCCATATCTCGTAACGGCAATCCAGCTCTCAAGGCCATGGCTTGACCATCCATGGTCTTATCTCCAGAAGGTGTTTGGTATTTATACATGGTCGGGCCACCACCCATAGCCATGAGTGTTGTTTTAGCCCTAACAAATCGAAAACGACCGGTACGCATATCTATGAACAAAACTCCAGATATCCCCTCCCCACCAGTTGCAGGAATGAGACTCACGGCTCTATGTTCTTGTAATTTTTCGATTGGCCGGCTCAAAACCTGTTCCATAAGGCGATTTATTATTTCAATACCGGTGAGATCACCTTTATGAACTGTTCTATCCGCGGTCTGACCAGCGAACGCTTTTTGGTGTAAGGTTCCGTCTTCATTTCTATCAAAAAAACAGCCTACTTCATTTTCAAGCTCAGTAATTCTCTCTACGGCTAAATTACATAATCTCCAGGCCATGTCTTGGTTTGGCAACCACTTTCCACCAATAATGGTGTCCATGAAATGTCTTTCGACTGTGTCACCTCCGCCAAGGGCAACATTATAACCCCCTTGAACCATTCTGGTGCAACCACACTTACCGATAAGGCCTTTCACAGCTATCGTCACTTTTTGGGTTGGAGCAGCTTTTTGAGCATGTAAAGCCGCAAACAGACCAGCTCCACCAGAGCCTATGATAAGGATGTCGGTGTCTTGTCTGTCAATATTTCCAAATGATGAGTTAGCCATATTGCACCGCCGAAAAAAGAAATAATGTCGCTAAAATAAATGATAATGCAAACGCTGATGCCGCAAACGTCTTTTGTCTGTTAGACCAAGGCAGAGCTTCAAATGCCATAAGCCGAAGCCCACCAAAAAAATGAGCGCCAAGCAAAAAGACAAGAATGTATTCACCGAGTTTCACATACCACAGGTCTGTCCATTCAAGAAAACCCTCTAAAGCGGCGGGATTGTGCAGAGCCTGCGACAACACCCAAAAATGAAGGGGAAGAAAAAGTGCCAAGCACACCCCAGAAAGACGGTGAATTAAAAAAGCTGACCACAGAAGATTACGACGATGAGGGGCTAATGAATATGAAATCATGCTGTTACCGCATAAACAGAGTACAAACCCATCACTAAAAGTCCCAGTCCTAGGCCCCAAGATAAAAGTTCCAAAACGGAGCCGCGGATTTTTAGCCATTCAAAAAGTACAGTGCGCACTCCGATTGCAGCATGAACAGAGACAGCAAAAACGAAAAGTGCATAGAAAATCGCCCAAAACGCACTTCCTTGAGTACGCCCGAGTATTTCACTCGCGCTCAATCCACCCTGGACCGCATATATCATTAATACCAGATGACCTAGCACTAGAGGAGCCATAATTAACGCTGTTAAACGCTGCAAAATGTATAGTTTTGCCGATATCATTTTGCACTTCCCAAAAGATTTTTTATTTTTGAGGCAAATACTTTTCGCTTTAGTGAGGCTATTGATGCTGACGGGTTAAGCTCATTTGGACAATAATTAGAACAATTCTGTTGCGAATGGCAGTTATGACAACCAGAGTTACCACTGACAGCGTCTAGTATGGCCTCTTTGTTTTCAGTTTTCACGTCATTGACTAAAGACCAAGCCCGATTAAGAGCTGCTGGACCGAAATAATCATTATTCGCAGACACAACATCACAAGCGGCATAACAAACACCGCAATTAATGCATTCAACAGCTTCATTAGCGAACATGCGCTCAGCACTGGATTCATCGATTTTTTCAATTGATTGATGTCTATTTTTTGAGGGATGATGGACGCCACCCACGGCAATCCACTTATCGAAAAATGGGTCCATGTCAACAACAAGGTCTTTTATAACAGGAAGGTTTCCTAAAGGCCCAACCTCAATAGCTTTGGAACTCCCAAGCACTTTTTTTACATGTGTTCTGCAAGTCCAACGAGGTTCTCCATTTACCATCATCCCGCATGACCCACACATACCTACCCTGCAAGCAAATCTGTATGAGACAGTCGGATCAATATATTCTTGTATGTATGTTACCAAATCCAATACGGTTTGATTATCCTGCTCAGGAACTTCAAATTCCTGCGTGAATGAGCTCTGGTTTGATCCGCGCTTAATCTTCACTTTTATTGTGTTTGGTTCAACGATCATTATACGCCCTTGGATGGCTCATTTGAAAAATACTGATGTTCATCTAAAACTATACCCAAAAAATACTGAAGAGGTGATTTTAATAAGTAAAAAATATTCAGTTTGCATTTTTCGTGAATTTTAGTTCAACTAATCGATAAAATCGAACGGAGGAAATTATGAAGTTGAGAAAAATATTATCAGTATCGGCTTTGTCATCGATGATGGCGTTGTCGGTCAGCGCTGTTAGCGCATTCGAGTGCAAAGTTAAAGAAGCTAGCATGGCAAAACCGGGTGGATTTCCAGACCGAGCTTTGACCATGATTGTTCCTTACGGTCCTGCTGGTGGCTCAGGTCAAATTGCTGCAGCTATGGCAGAGGCAGTTACTGAACTGACAGGTGTATCAATCAACAGAGACCATAAGTCGGGTGGTTCGGGCACAGTTGGGATGACAGCATATATGGCTGCACCAACTGACGGCTATACAGTTCTTGAGCATATTGATGACGCTTCATCAGCCCATGCACTTGACTCGAGCAAGCCACATCCTGGCAGGGATTTAATTCCGCTAGTAACTGCTCAAGTAACATTTTCACAAATTTATATAAGATCCAATGAGACCAGGTATTCAGATTGGCCATCATTTGTGAAATGGGTGAAGGCTCAAGATGGCAAAGCCACAATTGCCAACGTTTCAAAAGAAGGCTCAATGGAACGAGTGACCATGAAGTTCATCACAGATGCCAGCAACATGAGCATCCAGCAGATTTCTTTTGATAAAGGTGCCCCTCGTTATGGTGCATTGCTTGGCGGTCAAGTTGATGCTCTTTATGAGCAGCCTGGTGATGTGCGAAAGTTTCTTGATTCTGGGGACTTTAAGCCCATTCTGACCATTTTTAATGAACGCCCTGGGGTTTTTGCAAACGTTCCAACTCATAAAGAAATGGGCATGGATTTTGAACCTCTTCTGCGTTTCCGTGGCTTTTATGTGCATAAAGATGCACCAGCGGACCGCGTAGAATGGCTGAAATGGGCATTCCAACGTAGTTATTGCCAAGACAGCTACCAGAAGTTTAATGAATCTAAATTTATGACAGTCATTGATAGTTATCGTGATACAGAGGGTTCAATTGAGCTAATTAATGCGACAATCCCGCAATATCGAGCTGTGTACAAGCAGATGGGACTTGACGTTAAATAACGTTTGTTTCTTTCTGGTGAGCTGGTCTCGCTGATTGCGGGACCAGCTCTTGTTCTTCGATGTCATAAGAATTGATATGTAGCGGTAGATATTTAATGGGCAAACTAACAAAATCACATATGATTGAAACAGCAGTGTGGCTGTTGATCGCGATTATATTTTTTGGCTTTACATTTGAATTCAATCAACCAATTGAAATATACATTTTTGGAGCAACTGGTTGGCCTCGGGTCGTTATCGGACTAATGCTAATCGTGACCTTTGGTAACTTTTATCACCATCTAAAATATGGCTCAACAATTCAGGCAGGGCGCGTAGGCATTGCTGATGATGATGAGGCAGGTAGCTATGATAACTTAGCGGCAGTTATAAAGGTATTAGCTGTCCTAGGCACACCATTCTTATTTGCCTTGTCGCTTAAACCAGTTGGCTTCTACTTTGCGACACCGTTTTTCATTGCTCTGATTATTATTATTTTTGGGGAGCGACGCTGGAAATGGATACTATGTATTACCGCTTTAATTTATGGCTTATTGCTTGGTCTTTTCATGGTTGTTTTAAACGCGCCCCTTCCGCAGGGAAACACCTCACCTTTCTATGATTACAGCGCATTAATTTTGCGTTTAAATAATGACCTCCAGCAATTGTGGTAGGCAAATATGATTGAAAATTTCATTGCAGGTAGTTCCGCTCTTTTTGGAGATCCGTTCACCCTCGCAATCTTCTTTTTTGGCGTTATTGGCGGCATGCTCTTTGGTGCTATACCCGGGGTGAGCATGCTAACTCTGGCAGCCATCCTACTGCCATTCACGTCAGATTTATCGCCAGCACAAGGGGTGATGTTATTTGCTGTGATTTATTGCACAGGCACATATGGAGGGGCGATTACAGCTATTCTCTTCAACATTCCTGGCGCGCCAGAAAACGCACCAACAGCCTTTGATGGCTATCCTATGACAAAGCAAGGCAAGTCTGGGAAAGCGGTTGGAGCAGCAGTGCTATGCTCCGCCATTGGCGGGGTAGCTTCTGCTTTGGTTATGATGGCCGCAACTCAGCCTCTGGCGACATGGGCGATCAGGAATATTGGCCCACCTGAGATCTTCGCTCTGGTCTTCTTTGGTCTTGCGGTTGCCTCATCTGTTGGCGGGCGCACTATCTGGAAAGGCTGGCTATCCGTACTTCTAGGTCTGTTGATTGCCACAATTGGTCAGGATCCGGTCGGTGGTATAAACCGGTTTAATTTTGGCTTTGCTGATCTGGCAGCTGGCATTGCATTTGTTCCTGCAATTCTAGGATTTTTTGCTGTATCTGAAATTTTTGTCCAAGCTGAAAAGCGTGCAACAGGCACATTCAATGCTCCAAAGGTGGGCATGTCTTTCCCAACCCTGTTTGAATTATGGGCGCAGAAAATAGCTGTCCTGCGTTCAATTCTGGTTGGATTTTTTTGTGGCATTCTACCTGGTATTGGCGCCACACTAGCCGCCTTTATGGGCTATGGGGAAGCAGTCAGATGGTCTAAGGACAAAGAAAGCTTCGGAAAAGGGAATATTGAGGGTGTAATTTCATCAGAGACAGCCAATAATGCGGCCACGGGGGCCGCGATGATACCGCTTCTTGCCCTCGGGCTTCCAGGCGGCGCATTGACTGCTATGATGGTCGCTGTATTCCAGATGCATGATCTTGAGCCTGGCCCGCTAGTATTTTACAATTCGCCAGATTTAATCTGGGTAGTCTTTGCGGCTATGTTTTATGCCAATTTGTCAATTCTATTTGTAGGCGTTCTGGAAACCAAAACAATACTCTACCTACTTAAAATACCATTCCAGTTTTTGGCACCGCTAATTCTTCTTCTAGCCAGCATTGGTGCCTATATTGGGCGTGGTTTGGTTCTAGATGTGATGGTAATGTTCCTTGCTGGCATCATCGGATTTTTGCTGCGACGGTCTGGATATTCCATTCCTGGTATTGTTCTTGGTATCATTCTGGGAAAGATTGGCGAGCAAAACTTTGCTCAAGGCATGCAGATGGTGCACTATGATATTGTGGCCTATTTTTCGCGTCCTATTTGCTCACTATTAATTCTTGCGGGTGTGCTTACGCTCGGTGTTGGTGTTTATCAAGCTCTACGCGCACCTGCGAAAAAAGCCTGATAAGGCTTGCTATCCGAAAAGGCAAAAGTACAACATCATGACAGTGGCAGAAGATAGACAATTTAGGGACGAAAAAATCATTGATGAGCTGGTTGCTGCTGGGCGATTGGCTCAGCAACATTATGAAGCAAATGGGTCACAAGAAGTTTTCGACAAAGCTTGTCAGGCCGTAGCTTGGGTCTTGATGGAACCCGAGCGGAACAAACAACTTTCCAAACTGGCAGTCGCTGAAACTGGTCTTGGCAATGTGGCCGACAAAATAAAAAAAAACCATAATAAAACACTGGGGCTGATGCGTGACCTAAAGGATGTCAAAAGCTTCGGACATATCGGTGATGATAAGGAAAAAGGTCTGTCATCATATCTGCGCCCAAAGGGTGTCATTGCCGCGATAGTCCCGTCTACCAACCCTTTAGCCACACCTGTAAATAATATAATTAATGCCTTAAAAACAGGAAATTCAATAATTATTGCGCCAAGCCCAAAGGGAGTAAAGCCAGCAAGACTGTTGTTAGGCTATATTCATGACGCGATAGCCAAACTTGGCTTACCTGCAGAACTTGTGCAGATGGTTCCTAGCCCCCCTTCCAAACTAAAGACACAAAAGCTAATGCAATTGGCTGACTTGGTAGTGGTCACAGGTTCGCAAAGCAATGTAAGGGCGGGATATATGTCTGGCACGCCCGCCATTGGTGTTGGTGCGGGAAATGTTGTGACAATCATCGATGAGACTGCCGATTTGAATGACGCAGCCACAAAAATTGCTACCTCTAAAACTTTTGACAACGCCACATCCTGTTCATCTGAAAATTCACTTGTAGTTGTAGAGCCAATTTATGATCAGATGATTGCAGCACTGGCTAATGCTGGCGGTTTTCTCTTGAATGATGAGCAGAGCCAGCTATTGCAATCAGTTCACTGGCAGAATGGGAAAATGACAACCACACTTCTGGCCCAGGATATTGACAAGGTGCTAGACGCAACAGGTCTTGACAAAACAGCTCCTAACAACACTCAGTTTCTAATTTTACCTCAGTCTGATATTGGCCCAGAATATCCGCTGACAGGTGAAAAAATGGCCAGGTTTTTGTCAATACATAAAGCAGCCAATTTTGAAGGAGCTGTTGAAAAAGCTATAGCTATCCAGTCTTTCCAGGGGGCAGGACATTCGCTTGGTTTGCATTCAGCAGATGATGAACGGGCCCACCATCTAGCCATGCGAGCGCGCACCTGCAGGGTCATAGTCAATCAGGCACATTGTTTTGCAACGGGTGGTTTCTTTAATAATGGTATGCCCTTTTCCCTCTCAATGGGCTGTGGCAGTTGGGGCGGCAATTCAATTGATGAAAATTTAAACTGGTCTCATTTTGTGAATCGGGTCAATGTGGTACGCGTTATTCCTGAGCAAAAACCAGAACTTGAGGATATTTTCGCCAGCTATTGGGATGAGTTTGGTAAATGACCAAAACCCTCCCATCAAGACTTGCCCATAATGCTGCCACTAAGGCAGACGGCATTTGGCTGACCTCACCCGAAACAGGACAGACAGTAAACTGGGCGCAGGCACAGCACACCATTCAGGATATTGTCAGTTATCTTCATAAGCTTGGGCTGCGTCCAGGTGAACCTGTTGCCATTGCCGCTCAAAACTGCATTGCTAGCGCAGTATTATTCACCGCAATTACAAGTGCGGGATATCTGGGCACGCCTCTGAACCTGGTATCTGGGACTAAGGCTATCTCTTATGTTCTGAGCCATTGTCAAGCAAAGGTATTATTTTGCTCACCTGAAAACAAAGCCCTTATGGATGAAGTGCTGAGCGAAGCACAGCATGAGATTCTGATAATACCGCTACACACTGAAACGGGCCCCATCTGGCCGGAAGATTTTAAATGGGCTCAAGCTCCCACAACTGACGCCCCACATCCGGACAGCCCTGCTCTACTGATGTATACGTCTGGCACAACCGGCAATCCCAAAGGCGTTGTCCTGTCACACGCAAATCTGCTGGCTGCTGGGCAAAATGTTGTCACAGCACATAAAATTACAAGTGAAGACACGGGCTTGTGTGTTTTGCCCATCTATCATATTAACGGGATGTGCGTGACAGTGATGGGATCATTAGTCTCAGCCAGCGGTTTAGTAATACCCTATAAATTTTCCGTTTCTTCCTTCTGGCCTCAAGTCAAGCAACACAACGTGAGCTGGTTTAGCGCGGTGCCAACTCTGTTTGCCTATCTTCTGAATGACGATGTCACGCCTGACATAAATACAGACAGACTACGTTTTGCTCGTTCAGCATCTGCCCCCCTGCCCCCTGAAACACATCGAAAATTTGAAACCCGCTTCGGCATCCCGATAATTGAAACAATGGGGCTGACAGAAACCGGTGCGCAAATTTTATCCAACCCCCTGCCTCCTGGTGAACGGAAGATTGGCTCACCAGGCGAGGCAATTGGCAATGAAGTAATTATCGCAGATGACCAACAAAACCAAGTTGCTGCTGAGGTTACAGGCGAAATTCTCATTCGTGGCGCAAATGTCATGCAGGGGTATCTTCATCAGCCAGAGGAAACGGCAAAAACAATTACAACAGATGGCTGGCTGAGGACAGGTGACCTGGGCCATATGGATGACGACGGCTATGTGTTTGTGACGGGCCGGATAAAAGAATTGATCATTAAAGGCGGGGAGAACATCGCCCCACGCGAAATTGACGAAACCTTATTGGAACATGATTGCGTTCTTGAAGCAGCCGCTTTTGCTGTGCCTTGCGAAAATTACGGACAGCGGGTAGAAGCCTGTATCCGTTTGAAGCCAGGCATGCACGCTGCTGCGGACAGTCTAATACAACATTGTAAGGACCGACTTGGTAAATTTAAATCGCCGGACAATATTCATATTCTTGATGATTTACCCAAGGGGCCATCTGGCAAAGTCCAGCGTTTGAAGCTATATGATCTGGTTTATGACAGAAGTTAACAAGCCGACAAAGCCATGTGGTGAGGGTTTACTGTGACTGACGTTTTGCAAGTATTACTGCTGCCGAACTTGCCTGTTCACTATATTCCAGTCATTCTTGCTGCCTTTTTATGTTCAGGCATCATTAAAGGATTTTTAGGTATCGGCCTGCCTGCTGCAGCAATGGCTCTATTGACGATTTTTATCGACCCAAAGACAGCCATCTCCTTAATGGTTCTGCCGATCATCTTCGCCAACATCATGCAATTTTTTCGTTCAGAAGAGCGTCGCCAAACAGCACAAAAATATAAATACTTTGCACTTACTATTATGTTCAGTATTTTCATCACCTCTTTGTTTATCGCTTCTTACCCAACCGCCCTATTAACAGTGGCAATTGGTGTGGCGATGGTTGTGTTTTCTCTTAATCTTTTATTTGGCATGACCCTTCCTATATCTAGTCATTTGGGATGGCAGGTCGGTGTAGGCTTGATCTCAGGAATCTTGGGTGGGCTTAGTTCTATTTGGTCACCACCAGTGGCAATGTATCTCTTGGCCCGCGATGTATCAAAAGAGGAATTTATCGGCGCCTCAGGCTTTTTGTTCCTTGCAGGTTGCTTCCCGCTTGCAGCTGGGCTCATCTTGTCAGGTGTGCTGACCTTTGAGGCGGCGTTGCAGTCAGTCTTGGGCCTGATAGCTGTTGTTATAGGATTTCGCATTGGCGAGTTGATGCGCAGCTATATTTCTCAGGATTTATTCCGCAAAATTGTATTAAGTGTGTTTTTAATTTTAGGCGCGCGTTTGATTATGACTGGCCTACTTTAGCCCTATTGAATTTGATTGAATATTGAAAACAAGCCTTTCTGTGCAGCCTGTTCTGAATCTGCGACATTAAAAACGAAACCAAAATGTTCAAATGCGTTCTGATAAGTCTGCTTCAGATCTCCAGACGACATCAAAGTAACAGACCTATTCTGTACAAGTGACTTTGCAGCCAAACATTCAGCACCAACCAGCACACCAGATAACAAGGTAAGTATATCTGACTTGGCGAATTGACCTGTCAAAGCACCCGCACGGATTGCAAACATCTGATGCAGCAGGCCAGCGGCACTTTTAGCAAGTGTAAGCCCTTTACAGAATATATCTGACCTACTGTCTGCAACTGCCTGGCTATCTATGAGTGGCGCAAGTATAGAGCGCGTTCGCATCAATTCAAACAACTCACCTGTCATAAATGTCGTCAGCTTATTAACTTGGCCCTCTCTTGCAACAATCCATTTTGAATGCGTGCCTGGCAAACAAAACACAGCCTCGCAGTCTGTTTGTTGCTGTAAACATCCTGCCAGCAATGTCTCCTCACCGCGAACAACATCATTTAAGCCAGCGACAGATACACCTCTTATTCCAGGAACAATCATCACATTTAATTGCGTGTCAGGCACCTTAACCATTCCTGAAGAAAGCTCATCAACACCAATTTGACCAGACAGATATCCAGCTTCATACCAGCCCTGCGCACTACCAATCATTCCGCACATGATAATAGCTATATCTTCATGTTCTACCAACCAACTGCCGATTGCCATCCGCAGCGTTTTTTCAAACGACCGTTCTGTTATTTGTCTGATGCCAAAAGGTCCTTGAACAAGGTCCAACACACCCCCTTTGTCATCAAACAGCCAGGCACGGAATGAACTGGTTCCCCAATCAACTCCAATAAAGGCTGGTCTCTGTTCAGCTTCTGACATTAGCTCTCCTCAAGTGTAGGGACAAACATGAATGTTTTCAGAATTCTAACTTTATGCCTCTGATCAGATGAGCCAGACACACCACAAGATTAAAGGCTTACGCTCGCTGCACTTTTATTCCCTACTAAGGCAGGTAAAAATTCTCTTCCAGACTGTCACGCGGATTGGCTTCCAGTTAAGCATACTGGATTTTGCCTTGCCAAGAGAGTATGCCAATAGAAGTGAAAACCCTTCTCTAAAGGACACCAACTGATCATGCAATTTGCTAGAATTAACGACATCACCCTACACTATCAACATATTACTGCGCCAGAGGGTAGTCCTGTCCTTGTTTTTTCAAATTCACTAGCCACAGATTTCCGTATCTGGCGGGATGTTATCGTTAGGCTTGTTGGCAAGGCGGAAATTATTACCTATGACAATCGTGGCCACGGCTTATCCGATATAGGAAGCCCTCCCTACCACCTTGATGAACTAGTTGGCGATTTAGCAGGTCTGCTTGACTTAATGGGGAAGAAGGATGTTTTTATCTGTGGCTTATCTGTTGGCGGAATGATCGCACAGAGGTTAGCCACCCTCCGCCCCGATCTTACAAAGGGACTAATTTTATGCGATACAGCTTCAAAAATTGGAAATTCTGAGATGTGGGATGAACGTTTGCAAGCTGCTGGTTCAGAAGGGCTCTCAGCTTTGGTGGATGGAAATATGCAACGTTGGTTTACACAAGATTTTCACGCCCATCGTTCAGATGAGCTGGCAGGCTATTGTAATATGTTTTTGCGGACACCTCTTCAGGGATATTTGGGGACAGCGACGGCCCTGCGGAATGCTGATTTAACCTCGGCTGCAGTCCATCTTGATTTGCCTGTGATTTGTGTAGTGGGTGAGGATGATGGCTCAACACCACCAGAAATTGTGCTTGACACAGCTAACCTCATTCCGAACGCAGATTTCAAATTAATCAAGGGGGCAGGCCACATTCCCTGTGTTGAGCAACCTGAGATGCTCAGCGAAATTATTTCCAAATTTCTAGCTGACCACACCGCGCCTTAGCGCACCTAGCCGCGCGGCATATTCATTATCAGAAAAAGGATTTTTATGGTTTCTAGGCTTCTGAGCTCTGCCTTTACATCCGCACCTCTTCTTCTCAGCCTCGCCACATTAGGATGGGCGGGAAATACTATTGCCGGCCGCCTCGCTGTTGGTGAAGTGTCTCCTCTTGTGATTGTGTTCATGCGGTGGACAATTGTTTTTGCCATTCTGCTGATGACCAAACGCAAAGAACTGCCTGCAGCTTTGCCCAAGCTAAAAGGTAAATGGCCATGGGTATTTATGATGGGTGCCTTAGGTCTCTCGTTTTTCAACACGCTTTTTTATATGGCTGCACAATCGACGACAGCAATTAATCTGGGCCTTATTCAATGTGCTATGCCAATGTTCATCTTGATAGGTGTAACATTGATTTTAAAAACTAAACTGACTTTCGGTCAGATTATCGGAACAATTCTGACGATGGCTGGTGTTTTTCTTATTATTAGTAAAGGTGATTTTTCATTGTTAGTTGTACTGCAAATCAATAAAGGTGACTGGATAATGCTAGGTGCCTGCATCTTTTACGCCGGTTATACCATAGGCCTTCAAAATCGTCCGGATATCGATAATATGACCATGATGACAGTCTTTGCTGGAGCGGCATGGGTTTTATCTATTCCCATTTTACTTATTGAAGTCACTCAAGGCACGGCACAATGGCCAGCTACTCAACTAGCCTGGTTAATTGTTTTATTCATCTCACTCATTCCGTCGTTTATATCACAGGTTTTTTATATGCGTGGGGTTGATTTAATAGGCCCGGACCGGGCCGGCGTGTATTCCAACCTTGTGCCTATTTATAGCGCGGCTCTGGGTGTACTGATTTTGAATGAAGCGTTCGGTTTATATCATTTCTTATCAATCATCATCGTTATAACGGGGCTGACTGTTATTTCCCGATCAAAGCCCATTGAAAACCATCTGGTGAATTAAGCAGCGATTGTTTTCATGGCTGCTAAAAACTGAGCAACCTCATGTTCACTATTGTAGTGACACATGGACACCCGTACACAGCCATCCAGCCCTAAAGGGTCCAGAATGTTTCCAGAATAATGATCAGCTTTGCGCAGATGCGTTCTGATGCCCTGCTCGTTCAATTTTTTCACTACATCAGCTGAATTTAATCCGTCAACCACAAGCGAAACCAGACCTTCACGCGCAGGATTATCGACACCTCCAATGATTTTGACTTTGTCCATTTCAACAAGGCCAGGTAAATTGCCCGTACCATTGATCATAGCATCAGTCAGCCTCTTTTCGTGTGCGTGGATAGCTGCACCTGCAGCGATAAATCTTGTTCGTTTATCAACAGATTCTGTTACATTACTGCCCAGCCATTCCAGATAATCAACGACTTCTGAGATTGTAGCATAAGCACCGGTATCTCGAGTGCCCAGTTCCCAATTATGCTCGGGTCCGCCAACAAGAGAGTCATGCGGCAGGTCTGTCAACCGGTCTGAAATCCAAGCTAGACCATAACCATGCCGGGAAAACATCTTATATGGAGAAATTACGTAACCATCCACATCATAAGAGGCAATATCAATTTGCCCATGAGCTGCATGCTGAATACCATCAACAATTATATAACAATCCGGCGAGACAGCCCGAATAGCTTTCGAAATTGCCGCAACATCCATTCCCATTCCGGTAACGGGAGAGGTATGCAGAATGGTCGCCACTTTGGTGGCTTGCGTTACATGTGCGGTATAATCTTCTGCCTTTACCAAACCAAGATCATCATCATGCGCGATCAAAACATGGGTCTTACGACTGACTTTTGACCAACGTGCACACGCGCTTCTGGTTGCCGGATGTTCAACAGTAGAGCCAAGCACCACTCCGCCATCTTCTGTGCCAAGGCAGGCATTCATCACCAGCCTAAAAATCAATTCAGTTCCACTTTCACCGACGAAAAACTGACCTGACGGAGCATTCATAAATACGCGCAGATCATCCTTTGCCTTCTGAATAACCCGCACCAGTTCGTGTGAGCCAGGATTATCACGGCCCTGATTATCTGGAATCGCCGCATAGTCACGTGACACATCAACCACCTTATTTAAGGTTAATGCCCCACCCGCATTTTCAAAAAACACACGTTGTCCTTGAACAGGGCAGCTGTCTATCTGAGCAAATTTTGACCGAATATCATTCAGTAATTCATTTGAAATTGTTGGCATTCTTCTCTCTTTTAATCGTCTTTGCGGAACATTAGCATTAAATTATCTTGTGCGCTGCAAAACCAAAAGAGAAAATTCTCAAATGACGAGCATTTCTTATGCTGAAGTGCGAAATGTCTTTCTCAAGGCGCAGCCTCAGTCCAGCAGCGATTTAACTTAAAATATAATTACGTTTTCCCAAGGATCTGTTTTTGAAAGATGCTTGCAATGCCAGCGCCAAACTCTAAATGGGTGTCTTCACTCCAATGGATCGGATCGTTTTCTGAAGAACAGCCAAACTGGTTGCCATCAATTACTCGCAAGCTGACAGCCGCACCAGCTATCTGAATAGCAGATGAAAGACCAGAAGATTTTTCGAGAGCACCTGTCCATTCTTCTGCTCTTTCCCAGGCAGGATCACTTGCCCGCCGGCCAATCACAATAGGACAAATCAAAGTGACATCTGCTGGCTGTGCTGCTGCCCAGCTCCCCTGACCTACAGCTAGGTTACGGGCAAGTTGGCCCAAGCTTATAAAGGCTAGTGCAATATCGTCAGCTGACCTGTCAAACCGGGCCTTTAAATCATTTGTTCCCAACATAATCACAATATGGTCAAGAGGCTGATGCGAGCGCAAAACTGTTTCTAAATGGGCTCTTCCATTAAATCCATTGCCCATCACTGGATCATCAAGATCTGTTGTGCGACCAGGCAAACATTCTTCGATCAATGTTACTGGAAGGGTTTTAGACAGATGTCTGGACATCTCTATTGGCCACCGCCTGTCATATCTCATCCCCTGTTGGTTATCCAAATACCCCCAGCTATTTGAGTCTCCATAAACTAATATCCGTATCTGTTTGGACATGCCTCCCTCATTCTTTGCATTGTTAGGTTCAGTAGTCTAGCACTGCAAGCGCTACGGCGTCATCTTTTTGCTTCAATCCTTTTTTTGTAAGGACTGACTTTCTTACATCCATCTGTTAGAGTTAGAGAGGAAATTAAATTAAAATTGGGGACAACCCGATGTCAGTTGAAATCTCAACAATCGTTGCTGGAGCAGAGCGTCTTGGCGAGGGCGCAGTCTGGGACACAGAAGATCAGAGACTATGGTGGGTGGATATTACGGGTGGTTTGATACACTGTTATAATCCGGAAGATAAGAGTAACCAGAGTTTTGCATTTGGCGAACCTGTTGGCTGTATTGCAAGACGTGAGCATGGCGGCCTTGTTGTGGCTGCCAAATCGGGCTTCTGGTTTTTTGACCCGCACACTGGCCAGAAACGGCATATTATAGATCCCGAAAAAGATCTGCCAGAAAACAGGTTTAATGATGGCACGGTAGACCCAGCCGGGCGGTTTTGGGCAGGAACCATGAAAGATGGTGGCGAGCCTAAACAACAGGGGAAGTTTTATCTGCTTGATACAGACTTGAAGCTGACTGAGATGGACAAACTGTTCTATACTACCAACGGCCTCGCTTTCTCGCCAAACGGGGACACTATTTATTTTTCGGACAGCAACAAACTGACTCGCACGATTTGGTCTTGCACTTATGACAGCGCGACCGGTTTAACCGGAGAAGCTAAAACTTTTTTTGATACCCGCCAGGTTAACGGAAGACCAGACGGCGGCACTGTTGACGCAGAAGGCTGCTATTGGATGGCTGGTGTCAGCGGTTGGCAGATTTACCGCATTTCGCCAGAGGGTGAACTGCTATTTACGCTGGATGTGCCTGTTGAAAAACCCACCAAACCAATGTTTGGTAGCAAAAACCTCGACATATTATATCTAACTTCTATTGGCTTTGGCCTGACTGAGGAAAGCGAAGCCAACCAGCCGGATGCAGGTGGTCTGTTTGCTATAAAAGGCCTTGGCGTTACAGGCCTTAGGCAGCCACGTTTCAAAGGATAACTACATGGAACGACTTCTGCTAACAGGCGCTGCTGGAAGTATTGGCTCAGTTTTGCGTAAAAAACTTGCACCGCTAGCGGAAATTTTGCGTGTATCTGACATTAATGATTTGGGTGATGCAGCCCCAAATGAAGAGATCGTCTACTGCGACCTAAGTAAAGAAGATGATGTTTATAAACTTGTGAAGGGCTGTAATGGCATTGTTCATTTTGGCGGCATTTCAATAGAAAAATCATGGTCTTCAATTCGCCCCGCCAACATTGAGGGCGTGTACAATCTATATGAAGCAGCAAGAAAAACAGGTTGCACACGCATCCTGTTTGCCAGCTCGAACCATGCTGTAGGCTTTTATAAACAGACGGATTATCTTGATGATAAAGCCCTGCCGCGTCCAGATGGTCTTTACGGCGTCTCGAAGGTTTTTGGTGAAGCTATTGCCAGTCTTTATTATGATAAATTTGGGATAGAAACAGCAATAGTGCGGATCGGTTCCTGTTTTCCGGAGCCAAAAAATCATAGAATGATGGCGACCTGGATGTCTTATGACGATTTCACCGCCCTAATTGACTGCATTTTCAACATATCACAACTTGGCTGCCCTATTATTTACGGTATTTCAGATAATGATGGAAAATGGTGGGACAATTCGGGAACCGCCTATCTCGGTTGGCAACCAAAAGATAATGGGCGGAATTTTCAAGAATCTTTGGATAGAAGAATGGAACGCCCCAAGCCCGACGCGCCTGACGCTGTCTATCAGGGTGGTTATTTTACAATTGATCCGATATACGCTTCCGAAGATGACTAAACATAAGGGTGTAAACGCCTTTGCATGAAAATGGGAATAAGGCGCAGGACAGCCTGAAAAATTATTGTCCTAGCCAACGGATGCCGGAGGAGGGTTTTAGCCCGGGCAGACAAAGAATGTGACATGCGTATTAGCATGCTCAAAATTACTGTGACCAACAGAATTGATAGGAGCACTTTCAGCATTAACCCCCTTTTCCATTTGGTCTTGTGTCATGTTTTATTGCCAAGTTGATGATCTGCAATATATTGGTAGATGCAGGGATAAATCAACACTGTAGCTATGCGCCCTCTTATCAGAAATTGGAAACCAAATGAAACCTCAAGCCTCCATTTTTACTCCAATTTTGATTGCGGCAAGCCTTATATTGTTCTTGAGCTTCGTTATTCGGTCAAGCTTTGGCGTTTTTCAAATACCTATTGCAGTTGACCTTGGATGGTTTAGAAGTGAATTTTCACTCGCCCTAGCAATACAAAATTTGGCTTGGGGACTAGGTACTCCTATCTTCGGAGCCATTGCTGAACGATTTGGTGATAAGCGAGCTATTCTCTTAGGAACACTTCTATATTCTGCTGGCTTGTGCTTGAGTGCTTTTGCAATAAGTCCTTTCCAACACCAGTGGCTTGAAATTTTTGTGGGGCTTGGCATTGCTGGAACAGGTTTTGGGGTTGTTTTAGGCGTTGTTGGACGCTCAGCTGCCCCTGAACAACGTTCTCTTGCACTTGGTCTGACTACGGCTGCAGGGAGCATGGGTCAAGTTTTTGGACCTCCATTTGCGCAATATCTGCTCAATTGGATGCATTGGTCTTCTGTATTTCTTGTATTCTCTGGCATGATTTTGCTTTGTTTAATCTGCCTGCCGTTTTTACGTTCAGACTACAAGGCAAGTAAAGAAGAGCTTGAAGAAACACTGTCCAGCATAATTTCACGTGCCTTGCGAGACCCAAGCTATATCATGATTTTTATTGGTTTTTTTTCCTGTGGTTTTCAGCTAGGATTCATGACCGCGCATTTTCCTGCATTTGTAACAGAGATATGCGCCTCTATCGACGCAAACGGTCTTTTAGCTAAATTTGGTATAACAACTACAGCTGCTCTAGGCGCCGTTGCTTTAGGAGTAATCGGCGTATTTAATATTTTTGGCACCATTTCTGCCGGAGTGCTCGGAAATAGGTTCCAAAAAAAATATCTTTTAGCATTCATATATGCAGGACGAACTCTAATCTCAGCATGGTTTATTCTTGTGCCTATGACACCTTTTTCAGTTTTGGTGTTCTCTGTTGTCATGGGCTCTCTTTGGCTTGCAACTGTGCCACTAACATCTGGTTTAGTCGCTTATCTATTTGGCCTGCGGTACATGGGCACGCTGTATGGGCTCGTATTTTTTTCACATCAGTTGGGTTCTTTTCTTGGCGTCTGGCTTGGTGGGTTTATGTATGATGTTTTTGGTTCTTACACAACCGTCTGGTGGGTAGGAATTGGCACAGGTCTAATTTCCACATTGATCCATTTGCCAATATCTGAAAAACCGCGTCCAGCGCCAGCCATTGTAGCAACGTAAATTTTAATGTATGAGCAAGTATCAGAAAAGAATTGATAATGCCTCTTAAGCTCTTAGTCCTTCTTGTAGGTGTCGTAGCTTTAATTCAGCCTTGTTTTGCAGCTGCTAGCACACCAGAAACTATCTGTAGGTATCTGGAGTCTGACGGCAAAAGAACCAAAATCCCTGGCGGTTATCTGAAAAAGGATGAACAAAAAGACCAGCAGATTTATTTCCGCTTTCGTCCCAATATAGACGACTGGTCTGTCGTCGTAGTTGACATTCGGGACAAAGAGAACAAGCTGCAGCTTATGGTGCGTTTGCAGCAACCTTGTAAAATCACACAAGCAAGACAGGCAGTCTATGATAGAGCTGGCAAGCTGTTATCGCTGCAAACTCTAGGACCTGACTTGGTAACAGTTACGGCAGAGGATGTTGTAAATCCAGCAGTTCCAAATGTTTATCAGGCAGTAGAGAAAAAGAACCCTTTATTGGCAATTGCAGATACAGGAGTAAATTATCTGCTGCCAAAGATTCAACCCCATATCGCCAGAACTGCTAATGGCAATCTTTTAGGCTATGATTTTTGGGATATGGATGAACGGCCCTTTGATAGTGACCCCCGCCAAAATCCCTATTATCCGTTTCATCACGGTACCACTGTATTTAGTGTTTTAGCTGCTGAAGCACCAGGTGAGGCAATCGCCGTCTACCGCTTTCCAGCTATAAATATGTGTCGGTATAAAGAGCTGATTAACCATGCTGTTAATGCTGGTGTGCGCGTCATGAATATTTCGATGGGGTCCAACAACATTGATGACTGGACCTGTTTTGCCACTGCAGCTCAAAACTCCCCATCTGTTTTGTTTGTAGTATCGGCTGGTAACAACGGTCGCAACATTGATGAACATCCAGTCTATCCTGCTGCGCTATCATTGGATAATCTATTTGTTGTAAGCTCATCAGATCATTTTGGCCGCCCTGGGGCAGCTTCAAACACGGGCTCACAGCATGTCGATATCTTTGTCCCTGCTGAACAAGTATCCGTGACCGATCACAGAGGCGTGCGCACCACTACAGGTGGAACTAGCTATGCAGCGCCGCGTGTAGCCGCCCTTGCTGTACGATATCTGCGGGCAAATCCTGACGTGGACACTCAGCAGATAATCAGTTTTCTGCGAAAACGAGCAATCAGTGGACAAGGGAATATAAGTGCTTTTGGGTGGATACCTGATCCAACAGATGATTTTGGTTTTTAGTCGGCAAAAGCTTCTTTTACAAAAGATTCAGCAAGGGGCAATGCGGCTGGATTATGCACACGCATAAGCGCAAGAACCTCATCTGCAAATTCTTTGTCTTTTAGCATTCCAGCTGTCTGGATTCCCAGTCTTAGCGCTTGAGGATTAGATGGGTTTATCTGCAGATAACGTTTTAAGACCGGTAGTTCTTTTTCTGGTGTTCTGTTTAGATGATAAGTCACAGCAAGCGACATCAGCGTGTTTGGACTGTCTGGATCTAATTTCTGACTGCGAAGCAAAAACTTTTCTGATTCATCAAACATCCACCATTTTCCAAACAACTGCCCTGCCTGATCGTAAAGCTGTTTATTTCTCGCCTTTTTGCAGTTTGAATTTATTTTGCTGACCAAAGGCACCGGGGGATCGCGGGGGATTTGCGTCGCAAAATAAAGCGTGTCCGCGCAGATGCGAAGAGCTTTTGCCTGCTCTAAGAAGTCAGCCTGATGCTTATTATCTGTTTGGCGCATAACCGCATTGATATGTTCCGCTGGAATTACCTCGCTCAACTTGCCATCGCCAGAAGCTAGAACACCCAACAACCGACCATGTTCATCCACGACCGCGCCGCCGCTGTTTCCTGGCAAAGCTCGCGCATCAGTGTGAATACGGGCCTGTGGTAAGGTGGCTGTATCAGGATAATGTGCAAATGCTCCAGGTGTATAAATGCGAGGCCCATTACGGCCTTGATCAAACGCCACAACATAAAGCTTTTCTGATTTCTGCTGGGTGAGTTCAATTTTAAAATTTAAATCTGGCTGGCTATCCTCTATGCGAAGGAGGACCAAGTCTGCTGGAAAATCATGCGGTAAGGATACAGCGGATTGAACTTTGCCCTCGGCATTGCGGACCAAAACTCGAAGATGGTCTTCAGCAACATGACGGTTGGTGACAATCAAATCTGGTGAGATTTGAAAACCAGACGCAATCATATTTGGGGTTTTGACGCCAACAATTTTATCTATCCATGCACATACTTTTGCCTCTACCTTGCAAGCAGGGTTGGCGGCCACCGCCGCTCCGGTATGATCAAAAAGAAAATACATGCCAAATAACCACAAGAGAAAGAGCGGCAAAGGCTTTGTGAATGTGCGCTTTAGCTGAGCTTTGATCACAACTTTACTTTCAGCACAGACCCAAGCTGTAAGCTCGTCAACATGATGGCTAAAAAAGACCCAGCAATAAATGCCAAACGCCAGTTTTTTGTTTCTGCCTTGCCTAGAAGGCCACCAAGAATGCTACTCACGCCCATTACACGCCCATTGGCCAACATCAGTAGCAACGCGGCTACAACAATCAGCATCCCGCTCAAAAGAGAAAGCTTAAGGGGAAATTCAACCCAGTTAATTTGCATGCCTCACCCTTTTAATCCAGACACCGGGACTTTCAAATAAATCTCGCCGTTATCTTCGCTTGGCGGCATATTGCCAGCACGCATATTCACCTGAATAGAGGGTATAATCAGACGGGGCATAGACAGGCTCGCATCACGTGCCTCACGCATTGCAGCAAAATCATCTTCACTGATATTGCCTCCAATATGGATATTTTTTTGCCTCTGTTCTCCCACTGTTGTTTGCCAAGCTACCCTTCGGCCGTCTGGCATATAGTCATGACACACAAACAGACGTGTTGTATCAGGCAAAGCAAGAATTTTTTGAATTGAACGATACAATATCCGGGCATCGCCACCCGGAAAATCAGCGCGGGCCGTCCCACCGTCAGGCATAAATAATGTATCCCCAACAAAAACTGCATCCCCAATTATGTGGGCCATACAAGCTGGAGTGTGACCCGGCGTGTGAATAGCCCGTCCAGAAAAGTGCCCAAGTTGATAGCTGTCATTATCATCCAGAAGTCTATCAAATTGACTGCCATCACGCTCAAACTCAGTGCCAGCATTGAAAACCTTGCCAAAAATTTTCTGTACCTCTGTAATTTCTCTTGAAATCATCAGCTGTCCACCGACCTTGTCCTGCAGATATGGAGCCGCAGATAAGTGATCAGCATGAACATGCGTTTCAATATGCCAGACAACATCAAGGCCAAGTTTCTGAATATAAGCTAAAATCTGATCTGCCATGTCATAGCTAATTGCCCCTGACGCATAATCAAATTCAAGAACGGAATCAATTACAGCACTCTGTTTGCTATGCTGGTCAAAGACCACATAGCTGATCGTATGACTGATCGGGTCAAAAAAACCCTTTACCTGCGGAACTGACATTCTTCCTTGCACGACCTATTTTGAAGCAAAGTTTTAAAAATACTACCGCGTCACACCTAAGGAAACAAGACCGCATCTATTAATACAGATGGACCAACCTGAGGGACTAGATGTCTGCACTATGGACGCGCTTACAGAGGACAGCTAGAGTATATCCAGTGATGTTTTTTTGACATGGATGAAGCCAAGATGGCCTTCGCAAAGCCCAGAATACTGCCGCAAATAATGGTTGCCCCAAACGGGGCACGCCGCACAATAGCAGATCATCCGGCTATACCCGTTACAATCGAACAAATCGTTACCACAGCCGCATCGTGTTATGAAGCGGGCGCTGGTGCGATGCATTTTCATGTTCGCGACAATGCACAACAACATGTTCTTGACGCTGGCCTTTATGTAGAAGCCCTTGCTGAGCTAGCTATTGCCGTCCCAGAAATGCATCTTCAAATTACAACTGAGAGTGTGGGACGCTACAGTCCTCAAGATATGCGCGCCCTCGCTTATGAGGTTATGCCACCAGGAATTTCAATTGGGATAATTGAAATGATTCCCGATGGTCAGCCGACCTCAGATGATATTAAGCTATATAAAACCCTTTATGAAGCTGGAACACGCATTCAACATATCTGCTATTTTCCAGATCACTTAGACATCGTGCGGCAAATTATCGACAAGGCAGATTTGCCAGAGGATGATATATGGTGTCTTTTCACAATAGGACATTATTCAGGACGGGTCAGCAAACCTGAACTGATAGAACACTTTTTAGAGAAATTGAAAAGTCTGAAAATGTCTCCGGAATGGGCCATCTGCGCATTTGCCGAACAGGAACAAATCTGCCTTCAAAAGGCTGTGTCACTTGGCGGGAAAGTGCGTGTGGGATTTGAAAATTCGCTGTTTATGCCAAATGGAACAATTGCTGAAAACAATACAGAACGAGTGACTGCGGCACGCACACTTTTTGAACGCGAAATTCAATAATTGTTTAAGTGAGCTGACAAAATTCATGATAGGTAAACTGATCATTTTATGTATTGGACTTGTGGCACTATGGGCTGGTGCCAACCGTATTGGCAGGGCTTTAGGCTTAAAATCTTTCATTAAAGTAAAAGAGGAAAAACAAAAGACTAAACCCTTTTTTTCAGTAGCTGGATTTGAAATCACACGCTTTGAAGCTATCATGACAGTGCTTGTTGGTTTATATCTATTGTGGGGATTAACTCAAGTTCTCTAAAAAGAGTAATATAAATCGGCATTCAACTAAGGTTTTTGAAAAATATGACACAATTTGATTGGCTGGAATGGGCTGTTGTACTTTTGGGAATTGGTCTCTTTATTTTAGGGGGCCTTTTGATGCAGGTTCTGGGTGAAACCGAGCGACAAAAGCAATACGTCGACACTCACGCTCATCAGTTAAAACGATTAACGGGTTTGGTTCGTCATTTAGAAACTCAAAATAAAGAGCTTCTTGGACAAAAATCTGAAGATGAAGAAGTTGATGAAGATGAAAATGATAATGAAGAAAAAGATAGCGACGAAACCACTACTCTTGATGACTTGTTGAACAAAACGGAGAAAACCTAGTCACCTAAAAACTAGGCTTTCCAAGCTACAAATTCTTTCCGGAAAGCAAAAATTAAAACCTTAAATCATCCAGTTTTGAGCGCAGTCAAATGTCCGTTCGTACCCGGGATAACAAAAGATTACCCTGCAAATGATTTCCCATTTAAGAAACAAAACCGTGAACGACTCGTTCATAAATATCAGCCATTTTCTTGATCATTTCATTATGCTGATTTTTGCGAAAGCTGCTTATGATGCTGGCCGGCATTTTGGTGTGAGCTATGAACAGATTATTGGCTATGGCACATTAGGGCTTGTCTTGTTTGGAGCCTGCGCGCCAATTTCTGCTAGACTAGCAGACCGCTATTCGCGTTCACTTATGATGGTTGTGTACCATTTTGGGATAGGTGTGGCAGCTATCTTAACCTCCTTCGCACAATCGCTAATTGGAGTGATGATGGGCCTTGCCCTCATTGGGGTTTTTGCCTCTATTTATCATCCAGTTGGCATTGCCATATTACTAAAACAGAATGAGAAGATAGGATTTCGATTGGGTATAAACGGTGTCTTTGGCAATATGGGGGTGGCCTTTGCGCCGCTCATTATTGGCTTAATTCTGTTATTTGATGATTGGCACATGGGCTTTCTGCTATCAGGCTTGTTCTGTTTGGGCTATGGCCTAGTATTTGTTGCTAATTTGAAAACCGAGCATGATAGTCAACCGACACAATCAGCAAAAACAAACAAATATGGCTTTGTTGACGGATGGCCCCGCGCCTTACTTGCATTAGCTCTAATAACCTCGGCTGGAGGCTTTATCTTTGGGGGCATGACCTTTCTTGTTCCGCGATACTTTGAGCTTGAAATGCAAAACTTGACCACATCTGTTGCTATCACAGGTTTATTGGCCTCGATTGTGTATGCTATCGCCTCCTTCGCGCAAATTGGTGTGGGTTGGCTAATTGACAGAATATCCGCTAAGACAGTGCTGCTATGCGTGGCGGTTGGACAAGTTGTCTTTGTTTTTCTGGCCGCTTCTTTTTCTGACCTGTCCCTGCTGTTTTTTATGATCATTGCTATGTCCTTTGTCTTTGGTCAGATCCCTATAACCGACGCTGTGATGTCGCGCTATGTACCTGACTGCTGGCGGGGCCAAATTCTGAGTATAAAATTCCTATTAAACTTATGCATTGGAGCTTCTGTTCTGCCGCTTAGTAGCTTTATGCTGCAGACAGGTTATCAGATGTCAGATTTATTTTCCGTGATGAGTATGATTGCCTGTCTTATTTTTCTTTCTGCGTTTATCCTCCCAAGCTTACATAAAAATACAGCTTAATATCATGGTCGTAATTTCATGATGTTCTTAATTAACTGCCTTAGCTTTTTGGGTAAACATGCCCGTTTATGTCTTCCGATTGGCCTTTGCATCGCACTTATTTTACCTGACCTCGGGGATCAGGTGAGGGATATGGTGCCGTTAGTGATCATAATTATATACGCATCAGCAATGATAAGACTGGATCTGGGCATCGCAATAAGCGGAGCTGTTCAACCTCGTCGTATTCTCCAAAGTCTTGGCCTTAGCCTTGTGATCCTTATCCTGATTCCCTGTCTGTTTGTTTTCACCGCTCGCAGTCTTGGACTTGCAGAAATGTTTATACCTGTTCTGGTCTGGTATGCTGTTGCTCCGCCTATTGCCTCAACAGTTTGGATGTGTCTTCTGCTTGGGTTCAGACCTATTTTAGCAATGGAACTGGTTGCTATGACCAGCCTTATTGCCCCTTTATCCGGCCCATTTGTCAGTAGCTTGTTTTTATCTAATATCGTCTCAATTGATCCCATTGGTCTGTTAACACGTTTGGCATTGATGATTGTAATTGGCAGCGGACTTGCCTTGCTAGGACAACGGCTTATCAGCAGAAAAAAAATTGAAGAACATCATACTGTTTTTGACGGCATTTCAACGTGCGCGATGCTGATTTTTCTCATTCCTGTATTCAACGGTGTCATCTCACAGATATCCATTTCGCCTGTTCTTGCTTATCAGCTTCTAGCGCTAGCGGTCTTCATCAATTTTGGCAGTCAACTCTTCATGATGGTGCTTGCCATTTTTTTGCGCGCTAAGCAGGCAAAGGACACACTAAAAGTAATGGCTGTTATAGCTGGCAATCGAAATGTTGGCTTGTATTATGCGGCCCTTCCTTATGACCCGGTGATGGGCCTGTTCACAGCTATGTACCAGGTACCGCTCTATCTGACACCACTTTTCTTAGGTTGGTTGAACAGAACACAAAAAATACCCAAGAAATAATTTCATTAATACTCAACAAGTCTGTTGAGTGCATCGATTAATTTTGTTAATTCAACGATATTTTGATTGAATAGGAGAAATGTACATGGCCCAAAATCTGAGCTCAGAAGGCAATTTCCACCCATCTAAATTCCAAGTGGTTGAGGTCGACAGTTCTGTCCGCCCTGCTCGCGTAACTATTTTGTCATCTCATGAGAGTTAAGAAGATGCAATTGAGGCCCGGAAATCATCTGCAGTAGCCAAGATTGATTTCTACGACATTTCACACAGCGTTCTTGAAACATAATCTTCAAGCAATTGCAGAGCCAAAATTTCCATTAGGTCTATCAAAAGAACTCTAGGTTGTCTTGCTTTTGAGAGGCCAAGACCATTGATAACCGTCTTTTTATGAAAATTTTTTTCTAGTTAAATTCAAGACAACATGCCAAATTTAATTTAAATAAAAATTTTCATTGAATTTATTTATATGTATAAATCGGAGGTCAATATCATGAAACATACGATAATGGCAGTTGCCGTGACAACTTTAATGCTAGCAAACAGCTCAGCATTCGCAGATACCTTTAAAGTGGGGTATATGACAACCTTATCCGGTTCTGCAGGCATTATTGGCAAACAAATGCAGAATGGCGTTAATCTAGCGCTTGAGCATACCGGGGGTAAACTTGGCGGCCATGACGCGGAAGTAATTTTTGTTGATGACCAACGTAAACCTGATGTTGCCAAGCAGTTAGCGAACCGTTTAATTAAACGCGACAAGGTTAATGTAGTTGCTGGTATCATCTGGTCGAATTTGTTAATGGCCATTCATAAGCAAGTCACACGATCTGACATATTGCTAATTAGCTCAAATGCTGGCCCATCTCCGCTGGCCGGTGATAAATGTCATAAGAACTTTGTGTCCATGTCCTGGCAAAATGATCAGACATCTGAGGGCATGGGCAAATATATGCAGGATGCCGGCATTAAATCTGTCTATATGCTAGCCCCAAATTATCAGGCTGGTAAAGATATGCTAACTGGTTTTAAACGACATTTCAAAGGCGAAATTATTGGCGAAGTTTACACCAAACTTGGTCAAAGTGATTTTCAGGCCGAATTGTCTGCGTTGCGCTCAGCCAAACCAGAAGCCACTTTCATTTTTCAACCTGGCGGCATGGCTGTGAATTTTGTAAAGCAGTGGAACCAAAGTAATATGGATTCAGTTAGCAAGCTTTATTCTGTGTTTGCTGTTGATGGGATTTCTCTGCCAGCGCTTAAAGAAACAGCCCTTGGCACAATCAATACACAGACCTGGTCACCCGATCTTGATAATGACATAAACAAGAAATTTGTGGCCGACTACAAAGCAGCGTATGGCGGTTACCCCTCGTTCTACGCTGCGCAAGCTTATGATACGATGATGGCAATTGATCATGCTGTACGGACGTCTGGTAGCACAAAGACAGAAGCAATGCGATCTGTTTTAGCAAAAGGCAATATCCCAACAACACGTGGCCTTTTAGCGATGAATACAAATCAGTTCCCCGTACAAAATGTTTATCTGCGTGAAGTGATCTTGGATAAGGAAGGTAATGCGACATTAAAAATCATTGGAACCGTTATGGAAAACCATGGCGATGTCTATGCAAAGGACTGCAAATTTTAGAGTAAACTCAACAAGGCAGGGCAGCTATGATCTGACTGCCATTCATCCGGTTTTCAAATTGTACGGCAGGCGGCAAGTCGAATGACCATAACGCTATTGTTGGAGCAAGTGTTCAATGGCATTCAGTCTGGTGTCACCCTATTTTTGGTGGCTGCTGGTCTGACGCTGATTCTGGGAATTATGGACCTGGTCTTTCTGGCCCATGGCGCGCAGGTGATGATTGGTGCATACGCTGCCACAGGATTTACCCTGCTGACAGGCAATTTCTACCTTGGCATTTTTTTGGCCATCCCATTAACCTTTGCTAGTGGATATCTTCTTGAATATCTGATCATCAAACATTTATATAAACGCGACCATATGGAGCAGGTGCTAGCAACTTTCGGGCTGATCCTGTTCTTCAATGAATTGATCCGCATTGGCTTTGGGCCTGCTGCTCTATTTTCTAATTTGCCGCCCTCTTTGTCGGGGTTTGTTTACATCCTGCCAGAAACACCATATCCGGTCTTTCGCCTTATAGTTATTTTTACAGGGCTGGCATTGGCCATTGGCATCTATATTCTTGTCGCCAAGACACGCATGGGCGCTATGGTCAGAGCAGGTGCGGCCAACCCGGATATGACTGCTGCGCTTGGTGTAAACATTCATATGCTGAGGCGGTTTATTTTTTCAGTTGGTGCGAGCCTGGCAGGCGTTGCGGGCATGATGCTTGCTCCTCTGACAGTTGTTGAACCAGGCATGGGAGAACCTCTGCTGATCTTGTCTCTCGTAGTCATTATTATTGGCGGTATCGGCTCTGTCCGTGGTGCCTTCATTGCCGCCGTTCTCGTTGGTCTTGTCGATACAATCGGCAGGGTGTTTCTGCCAGACATCCTGAGAGCGTTTATGTCTCAATCAGCCGCTGACGGGGCGGGGCCAGCTCTTGCCTCTATGATGATATATATCTTGATGGCCATAATACTTGTGTTCAAGCCAACTGGCCTGTTCCCGCCGAAAGGTTAGGGTGATGCAAGCGCTTAAAAGAAGTCTGGAAATTTTAAAATCATCCCCTGCCTTGTTTATCCTGTTGCTGGGGTTTGGCTTATTTCCAATCTACACTAGCCTGGCTGACCTGCCATTCTGGAATGATGTTTCTATGCGTATAATGCTACTAGGCATGGCTGCATTAGGGCTGAACCTCGTTCTGGGATTTGGAGGAATGGTCTCATTTGGCCATGCTGCCTTTATAGGCATAGGGGCTTACAGTGTGGGTATCAGCCAGTTTTACGGTATTGATAATGGCTGGCTACATATTCTTTTTGCACTTCTGCTCTGCGCTGCTATTGGTCTAGTGATTGGCTTTCTCGCCCTCAGAACCAAGGGAATTTATTTTATCATGATAACCTTGGCCTTTGCCCAGATGCTATATTTTTTCTTTGTCAGTCTTGAGGTCTTTGGCGGTGATGATGGTATGGGTGTGGATCGTGCTTCATTTTTATTTATTGATTTATGGGATCCGCTTCGGCTTTATTACCTTATTTGGATAGCTCTCTTTGCTGTAAGCCTGCTTCTTCTGCTCATCATCAATTCTCGTTTTGGTGTAATCTTGCAGGGAATTAAGGACAATGAATCACGCATTGAAGCAATGGGGCTTTCTGCTTTGCATTTCAAAATCACGGCCTATGTAGCGTCTGCTGCTATCTGTGGACTTGCTGGTGCTTTATTTGCAAACTGGCAGGAATACGTCTCACCCGATATTATGCATTGGTCCCGTTCAGGCGAATTAATGATTGTCATTGTATTGGGAGGTCTTTCCTATATTGCCGGTCCACTAATCGGCGCAATTGTCTTTTTTCTGCTTGAAGAATTTCTACCTGAGTTGCTTTATTTCATCGCCCCTGATTACAGCGAAAACTGGATGATTATATTTGGACCGATGCTGATTGCTGTTGTCTTGTTCACAAAAGGTGGTCTGATGGCAATATTTGATCAACTACACCGACGAATTACTCGGCGGCAGCACACCACATGACTAAAGTATCGCTTGAACTCAAAGATATTAGCAAATCTTATGGGGCCCTGCGGGCATCACATAAGCTGTGTTTATCTGTCAACAAGGGTGAAATCCATGCGCTTATTGGGCCGAATGGTGCAGGAAAAACAACCCTAATCAAACAGATATACGGATCCGAACAACCTGATTCTGGACAAATTCTCTTAAATGGAGAACTTATAAATAATACTTCACCCTCTGTAAGAGTGCGCAAGGGAATTGGCCGTTCCTTTCAGATTAGTAATGTTCTTCTAGGTTTCACCGTCTTGCAAAATGCACTTATCGCCGAGCTTGCCCGAAAGGGCAAAGTGTTTCGGTTTTTTGCACCAGCCTTCAGCGATCCCTCTCTTTTATCCGGCGCACGCAATATTCTGGAAAAGGTTGGATTGCTTCAACAGTCTGAAAAACTTGCCGCTGAAATCTCTCATGGAGAACGCCGACTTCTTGAACTGGCACTGGCGATCGCAACAAACCCACAACTTCTATTGTTAGATGAACCTTTGGCAGGGGCTGGGGCAGAAGAAAGCCGCCACATCACTTCAATCATCGAAACCTTAAAAAGCCAGCATGCGACCTTACTGATTGAGCATGATATGGATGCAGTATTTAAATTGGCAGACCGTATAACAGTGCTGGTGGAAGGAAAAACGATCGCCAGTGGAACACCTGATGAAATCAGCAACAACAGCGTCGTACGCAACGCCTATCTTGGCGATGGTGATTAACATGCTGATTTTGGATAAAGTAAATGCCGGCTATGGGGCAGCTCAGGTTCTGTTTGATTTATCTCTGCATATAAATGCTGGAGAATGTGTCTCTCTCATGGGTCGCAACGGCATGGGAAAGACGACAACTGTGCGGGTAATAATGGGTCAATTACCACTGCAGTCAGGCCAACTACAGAGGTTTGGCATTGCCGATTCTGCTATGGAAAGTTTTGAGATTGCTCGCCAGGGCATTGGACTCGTTCCAGAAGGACGCCAGATTTTTCCAAATTTATCTGTTGGTGAAAATCTGCGCACCTTCTACCAGCCATCCCTATCCGATACACGGGATGAATGGACATTTGAGAGTGTAATTGAGCTATTTCCACGGCTTAAAGAACGGCTTAACTATGCAGGAGATCATCTGTCTGGCGGCGAGCAGCAAATGCTGGCGATTGGGCGGGCCCTTATCACCAACCCAAAATTACTGATCCTTGATGAAGCGACAGAGGGGTTGGCTCCACTGGTAAGACAGCAGATATGGGATTGTCTGAATAAGCTAAGACAGAAAGGTCAATCTATTTTGATCATCGATAAAGATATTTCAGCTATCACAAAACTGGCAGATCGCCATTATCTTATGGATAAGGGAAATATTGCCTGGCAAGGAACATCAACTGCACTTCTGGCCGCACCGGAAACCATAAACAGATATTTAGGCATCTGACGGGATAAACTTATCGCCCACCGGTCAGCGTGAAGAAGATACCGCACAGACAAAGCGTCACCATTATTGAGAATAAAGTGTTCCAACCCAGAGTAAGCTGAAGAGGACGCTTACCATTTAAAGAAGATACCATCAACACAACAGTTGCGAAAGGTGAAGTGGTCATTGACAAGGCCCAACCGCAGGAAATTGCCAACGCAGCCAATGTTGGATCTACAGGCAAGACAGGAAGGCTGCCCAAAAGACTTCCAAAAAACACAGCCATCATAATAGGACTGACACCCAGCCATGAAAAAGGTATCATCACTACCGTCAAGCAAATCAGCACCAAATAATCAGGCATCGACATTAGTCCCAGATTATCAGATAAGTATTCAGCCGGAACGATCTCCGCACTCAGCATACCAATGTAACCAGATGAGGCTAACGCCAGCATAATTTTCGCATTTTCAGGTAAGCGTGTCAGACAAATATCTGCAGCGCGCTTCAGCGCTGTAGCCGGAGTTTTATCTCTTTGGTGATTCTGCGCCCATAACCACAACATCATGACTAGAGGACAGGAAACCAACAAGCCAAAAACAAAACTCTCACCGGAAAAATAAGAAACAAGAATTGTCAAACAGACCAGTGACAACAAGACAGAAAAGAAACTGACCAATGCCAATAAAGGTAATTTCAACTGTTGACGTGGTCGGGCAGGACTGCGCTGCACATGCCGAAACCTCCATCTGTCTTCAGCCCAACCGATGATACAAATAGCTGCAGTACACATGAGGCCATATATGCTCCACCATTCTCTGCTTATACCGTCTATAAGTTCAAGGACCGCGAGTGGTGCAATCGCTGTTGGTGACCAAACAACACTCCAACTAAAACCGCGCAGCATTGATGTAAGCTGTCTTCGTTCTCTGATATTCGCAACATCAGTTTGTTCTTTTTCAACACCTTTTCGGATCAGGGGTGTGAGTAAACTTATAATGCCTAAATTAAATAGAACAGACATGATATTCGAACCGCCAAAGACAGCAAAATATCGCTTTGCTGGTGGTTGGCGGGTTAAAAATTGTCCACAGTTAGCTACCGCCGTTGAAGTGACTGCAGCTTCATGAAGCAATGCAAGCAAGAGCAAAAAAGCCATCAGAAAAACAGCCTGATTAATTGCAGTTTGAAATATTTCCCAAGGCATTTGGAAAACCAGCAAGGCAAAAGCTGTAAGGCAACCACATACGCTTAAAAGATAGATTTCACGCAATCCTATTAGACGCCAGCTGCAAATAAAGACCCCTGCTGCTGCGCAATAAGAAATAAAATTGAATACAGGCATGCTTGTTGCGCGCGCGCACAGCATCGTTACCATCACTATAACCATCAGCAGCCCAGTGACAGTCTGCAGAGATTTAAGAAATGAAGGGACCAGTTTAGTATACCCACTTAACAAACTTTATTACTGACTTCAGTCTATACCCAATCCAGCAGCCAATAACAGTCTTGACAGCACAAAAGCTTCACGTTCTGATCGGATTAGATTTCACACTAGAGAATGAGGGTTATGACTGAACGCGTCTTTATCGCTGGGGGAGCAGGATTTTCTGGTGATCGCTTTGATGCTGCTGTGCCGCTGGTTGCGCATTTGGCAAGATGCGATGGCGCCCGATATCTGATTTTTGAAGTTCTAGCAGAACGAACAATCGCTCTCGCACAAATTTCAAAAACAGTAGATCCTGACTTAGGTTACTCTCCCTATCTTGAAGCTTATCTTCGCCCAGTCTTAGAACAAATAAAAATGCATCACATCAAGGTTGTCTCGAACATGGGCGCCGCCAACCCACTAGCAGCGGCAAAACATATTAACAAGCTGGCCAGTGAATTAGGCCTACCTCCATTTAGAATCGCCGTTTTATCAGGTGATGATTTGTCTAGTTATCTTGATGAGCAAACCCTCTTAGAGGCCCCTACAATGGAAGGCAACCAATTGTCAGGTCGTGATTTGAAAGCAGCTAACGTATATCTAGGCGGGGACGCTGTAGCAAACGCGCTGGCAATGGATGTGGATATTGTTCTTGTGGGTCGCACCACTGACAGCGCGTTAGTTTTAGGCCCACTGCTACACGAATTTGGATGGGCTAACGATGATTGGGACAAACTGGCGGCTGGCACAATCTGTGGCCATCTTCTAGAATGCGGTGCACAAGTCACAGGGGCCTATTTTGCCGATCCTGGTTTTAAGGATGTCCCTGCATTAGCTGAAGTGGGCTTCCCTGTTGCAGAGGTTTACGAATCCGGAGATTTTATTATAACAAAGCCTGAACAGACTGGCGGTTGCGTCACCTCTGCCACAGTTACAGAACAGCTGTTATATGAAATGCATGATCCGACTTGTTATGTTGTGCCGGATGTTTGTGCAGATGTCAGTGGCCTGTATCTTACAGAAGACGGAATAGACAGAATTTTAGTGCGAGGGATAAAGGGTAGCCCGCGACCAGAACAGCTTAAAGCAACTGTCTGTGTTGATGGCGGGTTTATGGCCGAGGCAGAACTTAGTTATGCTGGCATGAACAGCCTTGCGCGCGCTAAATTAGCTGCAGACATTGTTTTAGAGCGCATGCAAAAATCTGGTTTCAATGGTGAAATTCGCCGCGATATTATTGGGGCATTTTCTGTTCTTGATGGCGGCGATGCGTCAGCCAGCCAAGCAAATAACCTGCCCTTTGATGGCGATTACAGAGTTCGGTTGTCCCTCATTTCAGCTGATCATAAAACCGCGCAGACATTGTGTGACGAGCTTCAGCATCTTTATTGCTCAGGACCAGCTGCTGGTGGTGGATATCGCAGTTCAGTCACACCGCAGATGGCATCAGCCTCTATTTTGCTAAACAGAACACTCATTGAACCTCATGTTGCTGTGGAGGTGGTCGATAGGTGACTAGCTGCTCAGAAATGCGCCGTTTGCCGCTGCACGCTATCGCCCACGGCAGGGCTGGCGACAAAGGCAATGTCAGCAATGTATCTTTGGTTGCCTATCGACCAGAGGCTTACAAGTTTCTAGCGACAAATGTGACAGCGGACAAGGTTCATAAGCTTTATGCTCACTTAGGGGCAAGTGGTGTTACACGCTATGATTTACCCCTCATCTCTGCATTTAATTTTGTCATAGACGATGTTTTGGATGGAGGGGTCAATGCATCGCGGTCAATTGACAGGCATGGCAAAACGCTAAGCTATATTCTGCTGGGTAGGTTCATCATTGACATGCCAATAGACCTTATTCCCGACAGCTCGCCCTATCTCGACCCTGATTTTCGTTGGCAAAAATATTAGGCAGTGAACGCGTCCAAATCATAGATGTTGGCTTTGGGAACACCCTCATTGAAATAATCACATATATTTGATGCCGCCTGATAAGACATGCGATGCAGGCTTTCAGCCGTGAATGCTGCAGCATGAGGACTTAGTTGCGTGTTCTTAGCAGACAGAAGGGGATTATCTACCGTAATAGGCTCAACTGAGAAAACGTCAAAAGCCGAAGCAGCAATGTGACCTGACTGTGTCAATTCCGTTAAAGCCTGTTCATCAACAATCCCGCCACGAGCACAATTTACCAGACAGCTACCTTTCGGCATTTTCAGTAACCGATCTTTATTGATGAGATTTGCAGATTTATCTGTAAGTGGAATATGGATGGTAAGGAAGGTGCTTCGCGCCAACCCCTCATCCAAATCATGTATAATTTCAAAACCATCAACCTCACTCACACCACGATCAAATTTTTCATCACAAACAAGAACCGTCATACCAAAGGAACCTGCTAGCCTAGATACGCGCGTGCCAATCCGGCCGTAGCCAAGCACCAGCAAAGTTCGTGCGCCCAAGTCAAATGCCTTAATATTCTTCCGCTTGCTGTAATCACTGCGCACAACCTGATCCATATAAACCGAATTTTTTGCCATATTCAGCATAAACATAAAGGTGTGTTCCACAACAGATTGCGCATTTGCATCAGATGCAATAGCAACAGTTATATTTCGTGACCGGGCACAGGCCACATCGATGGTGTCGCAACCGACCCCATGCTTAGATATGATTTTCAGGTTTGGCATGGAAAGAATTTGTTCAGAAGAAATCCGATTGGTACGCACAAGAATAGCTTCTATCTTTTCTGACCAACCTTCAAGCTGCTTTTCACTCAGCGTCCAACCTTCTATAACTTCAAACCCTTTTTCCCTGAGCAAAGCAGGCCCCGAGTCATCAATTTTCTCTGTCAAAAGAACGGTCCTCATTCCCGTTTGCCTCTAAATTTAATGCAATCAACATTCAGTAAAGTTGCGTCAACCATTTAAATATTTAGGGAACCATAACGCTATCTCTGGATAGAACATTACCGCTAGCATCCCAATTATTTGAAGAGCGATAAATGGAAGCACAGCCATGAATATTTCCTGTAGCTCTATATCCTTTGGCGCGACTGATTTAAGCCAAAAACAAGCCGGGCCAAATGGTGGAGATAAAAAGTAGATTTGGATATTCATAACAAATAATACACCAAACCATACAGCAGCCCACTCTGGTTCAAGTCCGAGTTCTGGGGCCATAGCGACAACTACTGGTGCAAACACGGGGACTGTAATAAATGCAATGGCGATCCACTCCATAAATGTCCCAAGTACTACCAATATCGCCATCATAACGAACACAATGCCGAGCGCTGGTAATCCTAAACCGCTAAACAAGGAACGCATGAAATCAGCACCGCCGATGAGATTATAAATGCCAACAAATGCTACGGCACCTAAAATAAGCCATATAATTGTGCCAACAGTTGACATTGTTCCAGCTAAAGCTTGTTGCATTAGATGCCAGCTAAAGGAGTTCCTCAGAGCTGCCACCACCATTGCTCCTATAACACCTACAGCGGCAGCCTCAGTAACAGAAGCGATGCCGGCGTATATCGAGCCCATGACACAGAATATTAGGAAAATACTGAGCATGACGGCATAAAACTTTGTTTTAGACATTTTCATTTCTTTGCCGCGCGCCTTGGCTACCTCTTCAGCAGTTGGAGCCATTGCAGGATTAATATTAACTCTTATCAGAACATAAATTCCATATAGCGTCGCAAGCATTAAACCCGGCACTGCCCCAGCCATGAACAAGTCGCCAATAGCTACTTGAGCCGACAGTCCATAAATAATCATAATTATACTTGGAGGGATGAGTGTTGCCAGAGCACCTGAAGCGCAAATTACTCCTATGGACATTTTTCGATCGTAACCGAGTCTTAAAAGCTGAGGCAGGGCAACAAGCCCGAGCATAACGATTTCCCCACCCATAACCCCAGACATAGCTGCCAAAACAACTGCAACTGCAATCGTTTGTATAGCAACACCACCTCTAAATTTCCCAGCAAAGATAGACATCGCATCAAACAAGTCCTCTGCGATACCAGCTCTTTCTAAAATAGAGGCCATGAGAACAAACAAAGGCACAGCGACTAGAGGATATTTTTCCAAAAGTCCAAAAGCATTCGTGGAAACAAGATAAAGACCGCCGTAACCAAAGTACGCAACTGCACTCAAGATAGACACAAATAGGGTAACAACGCCGAGCGGCATTCCAGTCATCATGAGAACAAGCATCAATGCTACGATTATAAGACTTGCTATGCTGATATCCATGTCCCTCATATCTACATAGAGCGAGGGATCAAACGGAGAAAATACTGATGCATATATTCCGTTAATAGATGCAAATACCCCACTCCCAGTTAAATGCTCAAAAAAGACTGAAAATAGTCTGATTAGAATCAGAGCGCTTATTCCCAAAATCACCTTTTTAGCAATCTGTGAAGAAAAATGGCGGTACAAATTTATCAAGAGCTGAAGCAAGTAAATGAATGCGCCAATGGCGAGCATAGATTTTAATATTAGTGGTTGTGGGGAATTCCAAGCGCTGCCCGCCCGCTCAGTCATTAGAACCGATTCAAGAGCTCTTACAGTAGTATCATCCACAAGTAGCCAAAGAGCTAATATGCCAACTATGTATGCAAGCAAGTCAAGCCACCAGCGTGTATTGTCTGTAGCAATAATATAAAAGACTGTAATAGCTATATGTCTTTTGTGAGAGGTAATGTAGCCAGCTGAGATCATCCATGCCGTAGCACACAACACCATTACAACTTCAAAAGCCCACTGGGTCGGTGCATTGAAAATATATCTCGAGATAACTTCGTATGCAGTAACTACGGCGCAAAACAAATATAATTGCGCAACTGCAAGGCCCGAGAATTTGCTAAAATGGTCAAAGAACCCAAATCCATCTTTTCCGGCTCTAAAGGTATCCCCTTCAGTTTCAGGTAGAACTGAGATATCTTTTGACATTTTTTCCCCCGTGCAGCTTTATTGCAATTTTACTGTCAGGAAAGGCTCGCACGTAAATATCAACTTTGACAACTAGAATTTGTTATAGAATTCCATTGGACAAAAATTTCACACTTGCGCCGGCCTAAGAACTTTGTCAACGTGGTGGTTAAAGAAGTGAATGAAACCAGTTGTTCATTTCTCAATATCTAGGGGAGTAAAGGCATTGAGTGCAGATACCAGAAAAGACCACGTAAGGACATATGGGATTTGGGCGTGGCTAATTGGTTTTGCTTTTGGAGGCGCAATCACTTATTTCATGTTCGCTGTAGCAGATGGCTTTGCTTAATGATTAAAAATCGGAGGAAGAAAATGAAAAAATCATTATTGGCACTAGTGGCCAGTGTAATGGTTCTTGGGTCTGGAGTGGCAGATGCTAAGACCCTTAAGTTCCAAATAAGTTCTAAATCAGGGGACTGGGCTCATAGTTATCTAACAGAAGAATGGAAACAACTCGAAGTTGTCACCAACGGCTCACTAAAAATGGATGTACTGCCAACTAAAGCTGTTGTGCCGCACCGTGAAACAATTGATGCTGTTGCTAATGGTATTCTTGATGGCGATATGAATGCGATTGCATATTTTGCTGGTCGTGACCCTGCATTTGCAATCATGGGAGACCTCATTGCAGGTTATGATACTCCTGACCAGTATGTAGAATATTGCATGCATGGCGGCGGCAAAGAAATGCTTCAGAAGATCTATGACTCAATTTTGCCTGGAAAAATCAAAGTTCTTGGATGCGGTCCTTATGGTAAAGAGGCATTCGTATCTACTGTTCCAATTAGAGGCGTTGCAGATCTAAAGGGTTTAAAACTTCGCTCCCCTGAGGGATTAGCAGCTGACGTCTTCCGCCGTGCAGGCGCATCACCATCTTCAATTCCGTTTTCGGAAGTTTACACTTCTTTGGAAAAGGGAATTGTTGATGCAGCTGACGCATCTGTTTACATCAACAACCACGCTTCTGGTTTCCATAAAATTGCGAAATATCCCCTCTATCCTGGGATTCACTCAATGGCAAACCTGCAGACTATTATAAACAAGCGCGTGTGGGATAAGATGTCAGCATCTGAAAAGGCCGCGATGGAATCTTTGACTTACTCAATATGGTCAAGCAAACTTCGTGATTCACGCCTTGAAGGTCTGGACCAAGTGGCTAAAGACAAAGCGGCTGGTGACCTTACAATCATTAATTGGTCAACTGAGGAGCGTAAAAAATTCAGAGAGATTGCTGTTGAATCTTGGAATGCTTTCGCAGCAAAAAGCCCTCTTGCAAAGGAAGCTCTAGAATCAAATCTGTCTTACATGAAGAAAATTGGTCTGCTAGACTAATTTCTTCTGACAGAATAATTCTGATAGGCGGTCTGTTTTTAGCAGGCCGCCTGTTTGTTTAAAGGCAGAATTTTTCAGTTAGAGAGCCACGTAGGGACACCACTGATGAATAGCTACGATTTTTCTGAGCAAACCGCTGTCATTACTGGTGGCTGTAATGGGATTGGAGCTGCGGTTGTCAGAAAGCTCGTTCATTCTGGTGCAAGAGCTTGTATTTGGGACATGAATATTCAGGATTGTGAGGATGAAATTGCCAAGCTACCCAAAGACACTTGCCAGAAAGTCCAGACAGATGTTAGCGATTTTGAAAGCGTCACAGCTGCTCTAGCAAAAACCAAGTCTGCATTCGGCGCTGTGGATGTTCTCATCAACAGTGCGGGCGTTGCCGGACCAACATATTCTCTTGCTGATTATCCCATCGAGCAATGGCGCAAAGTGCAGGCAGTGAATCTTGACGGAACATTTCATTGTTGCAAAGTTGTTGTTCCAGAAATGCTCGCCTCTGGTTATGGCCGCATTGTGAATATAGCTTCTGTTGCCGGCAAGGAAGGCAACCCAAATGCATCTGCCTATTCAGCCTCAAAAGCAGGCGTCATTGCACTGACTAAATCACTTGGTAAAGAGCTTGCCGGCACTGATATTGCGGTGAATTGCATCACCCCTGCAGCAGCACAGACACGAATTTTCGACCAGATATCTCAAGAATTCATTGATTATATGTTATCAAAAATTCCCCGTGGCCGATTTGTCACCGTTGATGAAATCGCTAATTTGATCGCTTGGGTGGCATCGAAAGAAAATTCATTTACGACAGGTGCGGCCTTTGATATCTCGGGCGGCCGCGCAACTTTTTGATACTTCATGTTCAGGTACGGGCTGCCTCAAACGCTGCCCACGCCTTTGCAAAAGCTTCAAAGTCAAAGTCAGGCTTGCTAGCGGGATCCAGAACAAGCCTTTCCGTAGCTATTAATTTTTCAATTGCGTGCTGAAGTGACGGGATAACCAGTGATGGAATGACCAAAGCCCCGTGACGATCTGCATGGACTAAATCACCTTCTTCAACTGCCAGCCCAAAAACAGAAACTGGCTTGCCAAATTCTCTTACATGGACGAAAGCATGAGAAGGCCCGATTGACCCGGCAATGACAGGAAAGCCAGTAGGCAGGTCACCCAGATCACGTACAACGCCATTCGTCACCACTCCTGAAACGCCAAATCCTTTATGAACTGTTGTATTTATTTCACCCCAGAACGCCCCTACACAATTTGGAAAATCACAATCTTCTATAACAGCGACGGTTGGCCGCTGACCTTCAGCCATATATTTGTAATAGGCCATTCGCCGTTCTTTAAGACTCTCAGCCGGCTCCTCCGGGGCAGAGGTTGCAGCAATTTTTGCAGTAAGCGCATAGCCTACCACAGACTTTTCCTCAGGAGCAGAAGCGACCATTGTCGCTTTTGTAAAATTGTTAAATCCACGTTTGCCCTGTGCTGCTTCAATCGCATTACATACTGTTGGCGTATCAACAGACCTCAGAACATTTAATAATGCGCCATTCATGTTTTAATCCTCACATCAATCATCTTCTTAACATCCCCTGAAATGTCAGACTAATCTGCCTGTTCAACAACCCTAACATCTCGACTTACAGGTCCTTGTAGTTTTCTTGCAGCTTGATAGGCAGGGCTCTCATAGGCGGCCATTGCCTTTTCAACACTTGCGAATTCAATAATAATCGTGCGTTCACTAAGACGATCTTCATAGGTGTGAGCAGGCAGACCACGCACAATAAATCGTCCACCATTTGCCTCAAATGCTTTACGGGCTGGGCCGGCATATTCGGCGAGCCTCTCCGGCTGTGGTGACCCACGATATGAAGAAACGATAAATGCTTTACCCATGGCTGTTTTGTTTCCTTATTTAAATCTTTGACTCATTCATCACCAAAATTAGCCTTTTTTCAACAGGCTTCATGTTGCCCAGAAAAGTCTATCAAGTCTCTGTACCTATAAAAGTATAATTAGTGATATTCCAGCTACTCTTTCAAAATTAGGTCAGCCGCCTTTTCTGCGATCATCATTGTTGGGGCATTTGTATTCCCAGAGGTGATAGATGGCATTATCGATGCATCTGCAACCCGAAGCTTGTCTGCACCTCTTACACGCAAGTCAGGCGTAACAACATGATTATTTTGTTCCTTTGGTCCCATCCTGCAAGTTGATACAGGATGATAAACTGTATTACCTGTCTCTTTCACAAAGGCCAGTAATTCGTCATCTGTAATGCAATCCGCACCAGGTCTAGCTTCTGACTGAACAACAGACTTTATTGGCTCAGTATCCATAATTTTGCGCGCAATTTTTATTCCCTCTAACAAAACTTGCTGGTCGATTTCTGCTGATAAATATCGCGGGTTAATTTCAGGTGACAGTTTTGGGTCTGCGCTCTGAATATGGCTATATCCGCGACTGTGCGGACGAAGTTGGCACGGGCCAATTGAAAGAGCTGGAAAGGGGTCAAAAACACGCTTAGCCGGATTTGCAAAGCTAGCATGAGCTATATGGAATTGAATATCAGGACAATTATCGTCTGCAAAACGGCTAGCCACAAATCCGCCTACAATACCTGCGGGCATTGTCATGGCCCCCCTTCTACTAACAGCAAACCTTAAAATTTCTTTTATCAACCCAAATCTTGAGAGGGATGTGTTCAGACTGTCACCCGTTGACAATTCAAAGGTCAGGCGGGTGAGAAAATGGTCTGCTAGATGTTCGCCGACACTTGGCAAATTTATTCTTGGTTTTATTCCCATTGATTTCAGTCTGGTCGCATCACCAACACCTGACAATTCAAGTATCTGTGGTGAGCCAAATGCCCCTGCACATAAAATCACTTCCCGGTTTGCCCGGATAATCTGTTTTTTACAGCCAATTTCTATCTCCACACCTCTCACAGTCTGCGCGTCATCAGCAAAACATAAGGCCAATACATGCGCTGCAGACAGCTGAGTTAAGTTTTGCCGCTTCTTTACAACAGGTGCAATGAATGCTTGATAACTTGAATGTCTCAGGCCATTTTTCTGTGCCAGCTGAAAATAATTAAAGCCGTCCTGCCTTTTTCCATTGTAGTCTGCATATGCTCTATAACCTCTTCGACCTGCCGCCTCTATAAACTGATCCAATACAGCGTAAGTTGTCCGTGGAGGGCTGATATGAAGTTCTCCTGTCTCTCCATGAAAACCCTCATCATGCCGACACTTGCCAAAATGAGTCTGTACTGATTTCTTGAAATAAGGTAGGACCTCTTCAAAGGACCAACCTTTATTGCCTGCCTGCGCCCAGCCATTATAGTCTTGTGCTTGACCACGCACATATAACATGCCGTTTATAGAAGATGTGCCGCCAAGGACTTTGCCTCTGGGCATATTTATGATGCGGTTATTTAGTATTTCCTGCTCACAAGTAGACAGCATCCAGTTCAAGGATGGATTTGTCATGAGATTTACGAAGCCCGCAGGAATATGAATAAATGGATGATCATCCGCTTTGCCAGCCTCTACCAAAACAACAGAATTTCGCGGATTTTCACTAAGCCGGTTTGCCAAGACACAACCTGCTGTGCCTGCACCTATAATAATGAAATCTACATCTGCCATTATGATGCTGTCATGCGTAACTTTAGTGGCTGAACCTAATGCTGACATAAATTCTTCCCAAATTATTTCCGAAGCTTATAAAAGGCTGCTCTGTTCAGTTAAACAAATCCTGAATAGCCATATAATTTATTTTTACTAAAAGTGAGCATTAGAAACCAAAGGTAGCTAAACTTAAACCAGATTTTGCTGCGAAAAAACCTACTTTTTGTAGCAGTTAGCGACTTAATAAAACGTCAATTTTTGCAAAATCGAAGAAGTTGCGATATCCTAATGGGATCCGGTAACATTATTTCAAATGCACAACTAAATTAGATAGATGAGAAACTCTAGGTTAACACTAGCATTTAATGGAGTGATTATGATGCTCTTGGGCATCGCTTTCTGGTTTTTTCCAGAATTATTTACTTTCGCCATGTTCCCAAATATTTCAGATAATGAACAGGCAATCAATGTAGGAATAGCACTCAGGAAAAATATGGGCGTCGGCAGTATATTTATTGGTTTGTTACTTTTCTGGTGTCAAACCAGTTCCAAAACGACTGCACAACGTCTGTTGTTTGGTAGCTCATTCGGTTTCGGTTTGATGGTTGCTGGTCTTTTAGAAGTAAGGTTGACTGGTCAGGCTGATGTTCCTGTTCTAATCATCATACTGTTCGCCTTTATGTCAATCTACTCTCTTTTCGTAGCTACAAGACGCTACCAAGAATAAGTTAACTCGAAAATTAACAACCTTGCTGATAGCCAACAATAAGGGGGCCAAGAGTGCAACAGGAAACTATGTGTTTATCTAGGAAAACTTTCTGTTCAAAATTATATTTTTTATCAACTCCACTTATTTTAACAATGTGGAATTTCTTGGCGTTTTGAATTATTATTCAATCAAATTGAGCAGGCATTAAATGAAAAAAAGTTCCATAATAATTTTTTTATTTTCGAAGTTTATATTTTCTTCTACAGCTGCCTTTAGCGCTAATATTAGCATCGCTGATGCTACTACTCCCAATGAGGAACCAGTTTCACAAACCGTAGTGGTTTTTATGTCTTCCGCTCAATCCTTCGATGTAGAGGTTGATTATGAAACTGCTGATGGTACAGCTATAAAAAATGAAGATTACTTGCCAAGTTCAGGGAGGCTGACCTTTAGACCTGGTGAGACGGTCAAGGCTATAAGCATAGCAATTCTTGATGATAATGTAGCAGAAAAAAAAGAGACCATTATCGTCGAGCTTAAAAATACATCATTTGGAACGCTCAGAGATAGCCAGGCTTTCGTCTATATAACTGATGATGACAGTTAATGGTTTTGCCAAGAAATCTGGCGAGCACTTTCCGAGTGTGCCTATCTAATTTGCTATAAAAACTTTTTTAAACACGCATCACTGAACTGCTTTCATGCAAGCTAAAATTCTGAAAAGTAAAGAACTAATAATTTGTGACGTTTAAGCAGATGTGCACATCCCATTGGGTCTTTAAAAATGATAAAATCCATTTTAAGAAGATTAAATTTTGTCTTGCTCTTTGTTGCCTCTCTGTTGGTGGCGGAAAGGGCTTTTGCTTTTGACATCGACATTTCTGATGCAGCAACACCTGATGAGAGTGCAGTTAACCAGACTGTGGCCGTATTTTTGTCGTCTGCGCAGTCTAGCACAGTAACTGTTAATTATGCGACGGCTGATGGAACAGCAACCGCTGGCGCTGACTACACTGCCACAACTGGGACACTGACTTTTGCAGCAGGCGAAACTGTAAAGGCGATAAGCATACCAATTCTTGCTGATACATTGGATGAAGATGCAGAAACCATTTTGGTTAATATATCTTCCGCATCAAGTGGCACAATTGTGGATACTCAAGCTGTTGTGACCATAATTGATGATGACAATCCACCATCTATTACGATTGACGATGTGACTGCAGCCAATGAAAATGCTACCTCTACAAATTTAACTGTAACACTTAGCGCTGCTTCATCTAAAGACGTTACCGTCGATTACGCAACAGCTGATAGCACTGCGACCGCTGGAGCGGATTACACAGCTGATTCTGGAACTGTAACTATTTTGGCTGGAGCAACAACTGGAACTATAGCTGTTGCGGTACTGTCAGATTCGATGGATGAAGATGACGAAATCGTCCATGTGGATCTCTCAAATGCAACAAATGCATCAATTTCAGATGCGCAGGGTGCTCTAACAATCACAGATGATGACTCGACACCAAGCTTGTCGATAGCTGATGGCACATCAACAGACGAAAACAGTGTCACAGTTGTCGTATCGTTGAGTTCAGCTTCAGGTCGCTCTGTAACAGTCAATGCGGCTGCATCTGATGGTACAGCAACACAAGGCAGTGATTTTAACGCTTTCTCCTCAACAGTCACTTTTGCTTCCGGGGAGACGACTAAAAGCGTTTCAATACCGTTGATTAACGATTCGTCAGATGAAGATGATGAAACATTCACGGTTACTTTATCTTCAGCAAATAACGCAACCATTTCTTCTGCAACTGCAACTGCAACAATAACGGATGATGATGCTCCACCAGCTCTATCAATTCAATCGGTTTCAGTCGCTGAAAATGCTGGCACAGCTTCACTGAGCGTAACACTAGACGCTGCTTCAGAAAAAACAATCACGGTTGATTATGTGTCTTCAGCTGGGACAGCATGCCATTGCAGTTCTGACTTTGCTGCGATTAGTTCTACAACACTCACTTTTACAGCAGGTCAAACATCCAAGACTATTTCAGCGACTATAAGTGATGACTCAGTCGATGAAATGGATGAAACATTTGATATTACTTTATCAAACGCGTCAAATGCTACAATCGCAGTAGCAACTGGCACAGTTACAATCACAGATGATGATCCAGCGCCAACAATCTCAATTAATGATGTAACGACGGCAGATGAGGCCGCAGCATCTACAAATTTAGTTGCCACTCTTTCAGCAGCTTCCGAAAAGACGATAACGGTTGATTTTGCAACATCTGACGGTACCGCAACAGTTTCAAATGATTACACTGCAGCGACTGGCACACTTACATTCGCGGCAGGTGAAACAACTAAAAATATACCAATAGCTGTTTTAGCTGACGCGTTTGATGAAGTTGATGAAACAGTAACTGTTACGCTAAGCAACCCAAATAATGTTACGATAAATGATGGCGTTGGTGAATTAACGATAACTGATGATGATGTTGCACCAACTCTTTCGATAGCAGATAACACTATTCCTGATGAAAGTGCTGTAGCTAGAGACATTGTTGTTACTTTAGCCTCTCCATCGCAACAAACAATTACCGTTGACTTTGCAACTTCTGATGGCACGGCTACAGCTACCAACGATTATGTCACCTCGACAGGAACGCTAACGTTCAACTCTGGAGAGACAACAAAAAATATTCCTATTACTATGGTTCAGGACGCAATTGACGAAGTCGATGAAACATTTACAGTCACTATCTCAAATCCAACCAACTCAACAATTTCTACTGCTGCCGCAACAATAACTATCACAGATGATGATCCAACGCCGACATTAGCTGTAAATGGCGCAAACCTAACAGAAGCTGCAGCAAACCTAAATTTCACTGTCACTTTGAGCGGCCAATCCTCTCAAACTGTTACTGCTAATTATGCAACTGCTGACGGGAGTGCAACGGCGGGCAATGACTACACAAGTTCAACTGGAACAGTTACTTTTGCGCCCGGTGTTGTTAGCCAAATAATTTCTGTTGGCATCCTAGCTGACACAACAAACGAATATGATGAGACATTTTCAGTCACATTATCCAGTCCGTCTAATGCAACATTAGGCACTGCCACAGGTACAATGCTGATAAATGATGATGATGCTCTACCATCTGTTTCACTTGGTGATGCCTCGTCAACAAACGAGACTGCTGCTTCAACTAATCTAGTAGCGACACTCTCTGCTGCTTCAGGAAAACCTATTACGGTTGATTACGCTACGTCAGATGGAACAGCAACCGCTGGTTCAGATTATACAGCTGATACTGGCACTATTACCTTTGCACCTGGCGTGACAACTCAAAATATTGCTGTGGGCGTGCTTGCAGACACCACTGATGAAGTAAATGAGACTGTCACAGTAACACTGAGCAATCCATCTGAAGTTACATTAAATGATGCAACCGGCGTTCTGACCATCACAGATGATGATTCAGCTCCTACCATTTCAATAGCAGACTTCACAACATCAGACGAAACAGGTGTTTCTCATTCTATAGCTGTCACTCTTAGTGCGGCATCATCTCAAACAATTTCGGTAGATTTTGCAACAGCTGATGGAACTGCTACTGCAACAAATGACTACGTGTCAGCGACTGGAACTTTGACGTTTAACCCTGGTGATACTTCAAAAATAATTTCTGTAACCATTATTCAAGATGCCTTAGATGAGACAAATGAAACTTTTGACATCGATCTAAGTAACTCCACTAATGCATCAATTTCTGATGCAACCGGAACGGTTACAATTACTGATGATGAAGGCACGCCAACGCTTACGATTGCTGATGTAACCACAGCAGATGAGACAGCTGCAAATCTCACTGCCACAGTCACTCTTAGTGGTGTATCGTCACAAACAGTAACCGTGGACTTTGCGACAGCAGACGCGACTGCAAGCGCAGCAGCAGATTACTCGGCTACAACTGGAACGCTTACATTTGCTCCTAACGTAACTACGCAAACAATCTCAATACCAATATTAGCGGACAGCATTGATGAGGAAAA